>DASVQQ010000040.1 GCA_036389035.1 Jatrophihabitans sp. | reverse complement strand
CGTGACGCCCTCGGTCATCCCGTCCGGGCGCCAGAGCGCCACCCGGCGTCCGGCCAGCCCGGTGCTGCCGCCGCCAGCTGGCCGCTCGCCCGGTGAGCCACCCGCGAGCACCGCGAACAGCGTGGCGGCGTCGGCGACCGTTCGGGCCATCGTGCCGGCGGTGTCCTGCCGCGAGCTGATCGGCACGATGCCGGCGCCTGGCACCCGGCCCAGCGTCGGCTTGAAGCCGACCACGCCGCACACCCCGGCGGGCGAGACGATCGAGCCGTCGGTCTCGGTGCCCACCGCCAGCGGGGCCAGCCCGGCCGCGATCGCCGCCGCCGACCCCGAGGACGAGCCGGAGGTGTTGCGAGCGGGGTCGAACGGGTTGCGGGTCTGGCCGCCGACCGCGCTCCAACCGCTGGTCGAGGCGGTCGAGCGAAAGTTGGCCCACTCGGACAGGTTGGTGGAGCCCAGCACCACCAGGCCGTTGCCGCGCAACCGGGTCACCAGCGGGGCGTCGGCGGCCGGCGGTGAGTCCAGCAGCGCCCGGGAGCCGGCGGTGCAGGGCAGTCCGACGGCTTCGATGTTGTCCTTGATCAGGATCGGGACCCCGTCCAGCGGGCCGAGCGGGGCGCCGTCGCGGCGCCGGGCGTCGCTGGCCGAGGCAGCCGCGCGGGCCCCGTCGGCGTCCAGGGCGATCACCGCGGCCAGCCGGGGGTTCAGCCGCTCGATCCGGTCGAGGTAGAAGTCGGTGAGCTCCAGCGCCGTCAGGGCGCCGCCGGCCAGTAGCCGCTCGGCTTCGGCCGCCGTGTGCTCAGCGGGTCTCGTCATCGGCGTCGTCGACGGCGGCATCGGACGCGGCGTCCTCTTCGACGGCGGTCACCGGGGTGACGCTGGAGCCTTCCCAGCGCAGCCAGGACTCGATCCGGACCAGCGCGCGCTCCCAGCTCTTGGCGATCACGTCGCCGAGCCGGGACCACTCCGGGGCGCCGTCCTTGCCGGAGTAACCGGTATCGCCCTCGACCAGCAGCGCGTACTCGCGGGTGCCGGTCAGCAGCGAGCGCAGCATGCCGTCCTCGCAGCAGTCCGCGATCCGGGCCGCGACGTCGACGATGTCGGCCAGCTCGGAGACCGTCTCGGCATCCGGTTCGCCGGCGGCCAGCTCGTAGACCCGGTCGAAGTCGTAGTGCGCCTCGGGCGCCGGTGACAGCGCGCCCTTGCCCTTGTTCGCGAACGCCTGCCAGGCCGGGTGGTCGGCCAGGTCGTGGTCGGGATGATCGCCCAGCCAGGTGTTGAGCTCGTCCGGGGTGCCCAGCAGCACGATCTTGGAGCCGTCCCCGAGAAAGCCCTGCCACTCCTCTCCGTCGGTGTCCTCCCACGGCGGTGCGAACAGGGTGAGGCCGGAGCGCCCGTTGGCGGCCAGCGAGATGGCGACGATGGGATCAGCGAAGGACGGCATGACAGGCAACTTAGCCGGTGGACGCCATCGCAACCGAGCCGGGCTCAGAAGGCCCGTGAATACGACCCGAGCCTGCGACTATTTCCGCACTCCGCAGAAACAGTCGACCTCACACTCCCAGCGGGTGCCAGACGGTCTTGGTTTCGACGAAGGCAGCCAGCCGCGACATGCCGGGCTCGGCGTCGAGGTCCAGCGTCGCCGGCGCGAGCACCCGCTTGACGTTGTCCGCCGCCGCCTGGGCCAGCGGCACCCGGTCGGCGGGCGCGATGCCGGTCAGGTCGAGGCAGTCGACGTCGCGGTGGCTGGCCAGCCACGGGGCCAGCTCGGCCGCCGACCCGGTCAGCAGGTTCAGCACCCCGCCCGGCAGGTCCGAGGTGGCCAGTGCCTCGCTGAGCGAGACCGCGGGCAGCGGCCGGTCCTGCGAGGCCAGCACCACCACGGTGTTGCCGGTGGTCAGCGCCGGCGCGACCACCGAGACGAAGCCCAGCAGCGAGGACTCCTGGGGGGCGATGATGGCGACCACGCCGGACGGCTCGGGCAGCGAGAAGTTGAAGTACGGCCCGGCGACCGGGTTGGCTCCACCCACCACTTGGGCGTACTTGTCGCTCCAGCCGGCGTACCAGACCCAGCGGTCGATGGCGGCGTCCACCTGGGCCTCGGCAGCGTCGGGCCCGCAGCCCTCGGCCGCGGCGACCTCGGCGATGAACTGCTCGCGACGCCCCTCCAGCATCTCCGCGATCCGGTAGAGCACCTGGCCGCGGTTGTAGGCGGTGGCGCCCGACCAGCCGGCGAACGCCTTGCGGGCCGCCGTCACGGCGTCGCGCAGGTCCTTGCGCGAGGCCTGCGCGGCGTGGGCCAGCAACTGGCCGGCCGGATCGGTGACCGGGTAGGAGCGCCCGGACTCCGATCGGGGGAACGCGCCGCCGATGTAGAGCTTGTAGGTCTTGCGGACCGCCAGCCGCGGGCTGGGCGTGCTGCCGGACCGGGCAGGCTTGTCCGACTGGGCCGGCTTGCTGGGCATCTCAGGCCTCGCTCTGGAGATAGGCGGCAAGGCCGTGGCGTCCGCCCTCACGGCCGAAGCCTGACTCGGAGTAGCCGCCGAACGGCGAAGTCGGGTCGAAGCGGTTGAAGGTGTTGGCCCAGATCACGCCGGCCCGCAGCCGGCTGGCCATCCACAGGATCCGCGAGCCCTTCTCCGTCCAGATGCCGGCCGACAGCCCGTACGGGGTGTTGTTGGCCTTGTCGACCGCCTCCTGCGGCGTCCGGAAGGTCAGCACCGTCAGGACGGGGCCGAAGATCTCCTCCCGGGCGATCCGGCTCGACTGGCTGGCGCCGGTGAACACCGTAGGCGGGAACCAGAAACCCCGGTCCGGCAACGTGCAGGCCGGCGACCAGCGGGTGGCGCCCTCGGCCTCGCCGACGTCGGCCAGCTCGCGAACCCGGGCCAGCTGGACGGCGGAGTTGATGGCTCCGATGTCGGTGTTCTTGTCCAGCGGGTCACCCAGGCGCAGCGTCTGCAGCCGTTCCTGCAGGGCTGAGACGACCTCGTCGTGCACCGATTCCTGCACCAGCAGCCGGGAGCCGGCGCAGCAGACGTGGCCCTGGTTGAAGAAGATCCCGTTGACGATCCCCTCGACGGCCTGGTCGATCGCGGCGTCGTCGAAGACGATGTTGGCGGCCTTGCCGCCCAGCTCCAGCGACAGCCGCTTGCCCGAGACGGCGACCGAGCGCTGCAGCGCCTTGCCGACCGCGGTCGAGCCGGTGAAGGCGATCTTGTCGACCCCCGGCTGCTCGACCAGGGCCTGGCCGACCGCCGGGCCGCCGGCCAGCACGTTCACCACGCCGGGCGGCAGGTCGCACTCGGCGATGATCTCGGCCAGCGTCAGCGCGGTCAGCGGCGTGGTCTCGGCCGGCTTGAGCACCACGGTGTTGCCGGTGGCCAGCGCCGGCGCGATCTTCCAGGCGGCCATCAGCAGCGGGAAGTTCCACGGGATGATCTGGCCGGCGACCCCGACCGGGCGCGGGTCGGGGCCGAACCCGGCGTAGCCCAGCTTGTCGGCCCAGCCGGCGTAGTAGAAGAAGTGCGCGGCGGCGTTGGGAATGTCGACATCGCGCGCTTCCTTGATCGGCTTGCCGTTGTCCAGGGACTCCAGCACCGCCAGTTCGCGGCCGCGCTCCTGGATGGCCCGCGCGATCCGGAACAGGTACTTGGCGCGTTCGGAGCCCGGCAGCCGTGACCAGCTGCCCTCGTAGGCCCGCCGGGCGGCGGCCACCGCGTCGACCACGTCGGCCTCGTTCGCCTCGGCGACCTCGGCCAGCGGCTCCTCGGTGGCCGGGTTGACGGTCTTGACCGCCTCGCCCCGGCCGGCGCGGAACTCGCCGTCGACGAAGATGCCGTAGGAGGGCCTGAGCCGGGCGATGGCGCGCGACTCCGGCGCCGGGGCGTACTCGAACGCGGTCTGGGGGGTTGTCACAGCGTCCTTCCGGTTCGCCAGCCCGGTCGGCTGCTGGGACATGTCGGCGGGCTCGGTCGTTGCCATCGGCCTTCTCAGTCGATCGTGACGTAGTCGGGGCCGTCATAGGCGCCCGAACTCAGTTTGTGCCGCTGCTGCAGCAGGTCATTGAGCAGTGAGGACGCGCCGAACCGGAACGTCCGCGGGTCCAGCCAGCGCTGCCCGGCCACCTCGTTGACCATCACCAGGTAGCGGACGGCCTCCTTGGTGGTGCGAATCCCGCCGGCCAGCTTCACCCCGCGCACCTCGCCGGTGCGGGCCGCGAAGTCCCGGACCGCCTGCAGCATCACCAGCGCCACCGGCGGGGTCGCGGCCGGGCTGACCTTGCCGGTCGAGGTCTTGATAAAGTCACCGCCGGCCAGCAGGGCCAGCCAGGACGCCCGCCGGACCGCGTCCAGGGTGACCAGCTCGCCGGTTTCCAGGATCACCTTGAGGTGGGCGGGTCCGCAGGCGTGCTTGACCGCCACGATCTCGGAGAACACCTTCAGGTAGTTCCCGGCCAGGAACGCGCCCCGGTCGATCACCATGTCGATCTCGGTCGCGCCGGCCGCGACCGCCTCGGCGACGTCGACCAGCTTGGTGGCCAGTGCGGCGCGGCCGGACGGGAAGGCGGTGGCCACCGAGGCCACCTGAACCTCGGTGCCGCGCAGCGCCTGAACCGCGACCTCGACCATGTCGGGGTAGACGCAGACCGCGGCGACCGGCGGCGCGCTGGCGTCCGAGGGGTCCGGCCGGGCGGCCTTGGCGCACAGCGAGCGCACCTTGCCCGGCGTGTCAGAGCCTTCCAGGGTGGTCAGGTCGACCATCCGGATGGACATGTCGATGGCCCAGGCCTTGGCGCTGGTCTTGATGCTGCGAGTCGCCAGCGCCGCCGCCCGGGCCTCGGCGCCGACCTGGTCGACGCCCGGCAGGCCGTGCAGGAACCGGCGCAGCGAGGCGTCGTCGCGGCCTGCTTCAGCCAGGCTGGACGCGGCCAGACCTGATGTGGCCGGGCCGGTCCCGGCGGATTGGCTCAGGAGAACACTCACGCGCGCCAGTCTAGGTCGTGGACCGCCGGGTCGCGTTCGTTGCGATGGACCTGCCCGGCTCGCCGCTAGGCTCCTGGCGTGCAGACCGTCATCGTGGACCACCCGATCGTGCGCACCCGCCTATCCGTGATGCGGGATGAGACCAGCAGCAATGCCGAGTTCCGGGCGGCGCTGCGTGAGCTGGCGACGCTGCTGGTCTACGAGGCGACCCGGCAGTTGCCGGTGACCGAGGTGCCGATCAGGACCCCGGTCGGCCCGACGCTGGGCGCCACGCTGGCCAACCCGCCGTTGCTGGTTCCGGTGCTGCGGGCCGGGCTGGGGATGGCCGAGGCGGCGTTCAACCTGCTGCCGGAGTCCCAGATGGGCTTTGTCGGGCTGGCCCGTGACGAGCAGACCCACCTGCCCGTCGCCTACATGGCCTCGTTGCCCGACTCGCTGGCCGGCCGGCCGGTGCTGGTGCTCGATCCGATGCTGGCCACCGGTGGCTCGCTGGTGCATTGTTGTGAACTACTCGCCTCGCGCGGGGCAAGCGACATCACGGTGATCTGCGCGCTGGCCGCTCCCGAGGGCATCGCGACCGTCGAGCGCAGCGGGCTGGCCGGCCGGCTGTTCACCGCCAGCGTCGACGAGGGCCTCAACTCCAACGCCTACATCGTGCCCGGCCTGGGTGACGCCGGTGACCGCCAGTTCGGGCCTCGTTAACGCTTTGATGACGGCTCGGTTAAGGGCTTGGTTAAGCGGTTGCGACCTCTCGGTATCAGGTGAGATGTTTGAGCCCTCCTCGTCCTGGTCATACAGGTGAGGAATTCCACCTGACTCGCCTGGACGTTGCGCCATGCAACGTTCTACCGGTCTGAAGCGTCTTACCGGTAGCTCGCCAGCCGCGTCGGACGTCAGGAGCTTGGTGCATGTTCGAAGAGGTTCCGCGCGAGCGGCGCGGGGTGGCTCGGCTGCTGCCCGTCCGGCGCGTCGTGCTCGGGCCGTTCGTGCTCGGCGGCGGCATGCTGGTCGCCGCGCTCGGCGGTTCGGTGGCGGTGGCAGCGGCAGCGACCATGATCACCGCCTCGGCGATCGGATCCGACAACGACCTGCCGGCCCGGCCGGGCCAGGTGGTGGCGCCGTCGACCAGCACTGACGAGTCCGTCTCGGCCAGGCGGACGCCGGCCCGGCCGCTGCCGGCCCGGCCCGGACACGCGGCGAAGCCCCCGACCCCGCCGGCTGCCGGTGTCGCCAGCAGCCACGGCGCCACCGGCGTCGGCTCCGCTGGCGGGGTCACTGCTGAGGGGAGCGTCTCCGGCGGGGGTGGGGCGGGAGTCGCCGGCAGGCCTGGCCTGAGCAGCGTCGCGCCACCGTTGCCGACAGCGGCGGCCGGGTCCGGGACCATCGAGCGCACCGCGGCCCCGAGCACACCGGCGGGCAGCCCGGCGCCGACGCCTTCACCCAGCGGCCCGCTGGGCAACGCGGTGATCCGGGTCAGCGGCTATGACCAGGCCAGCAGCCGGCTCGTCTACCAGTTCGCCACCGTCCGGCCCCGGGCCGGGATCGACGGCGGCGACCTGTACCTGATCAGCGGCAGGCAGAGCTTCTCCGCCGCGCTGGCCCCCTCGATGACCATCACTTCCGGTGGCAGCATCTGCCCGCCGGCCGGCAGCGCGTGCACCCCGGATCAGCTGATCAACGCAGCGGATTCCGGATTCTTCGCCCAGGTGGCGATCGACGCCGCGGGCGTGCTGCGCTCGATCATCGAGGTCGGTGGCGAGCCGGCGACCGCCAAGATGAGTCCGGCTCCGAGCACCAGCGCGCAGCTGGACGGCAACCGCCGCGGGCGTCCCAGCAGCAGTCCGCCGGTCCCGAGCGCGAGCCCCACCGCCACCTCCTGACATCCCGGTCGGGCCCTGTTACCGACTTGATGCCGTGCGTTACCGACTTGATGCCGTGTGCTGCGAGCGCAGCACCGGGTTCGGTGTTCTGATGGAAGCGGTGGCGCTTCTCAATGCCGGCGAAGACCACCGCCGGATGAAGATGCTTGCCGAGAAGGTGTCAGATGATCAAGCGTGCGACAGTCCTGGGCCGAAACCGGCCGTTCCGTCCGGCCGGGTTTCCGTTCGGCCGGATCGCCGTGCTGCTGGGATCGGCACTGGTGGTGAGCGTGGCGCTGGCTGGATGCGCCGGCTCGGGCAAGCAGGCCGACGCGCCGGCAGCCGGCAACAAGACGACCTCCAGCTCGGCGCCGGCGCCCGGCTCGACCTCGCCCGGCCCCGCTACCGGCTCATCGGACGCGCCGTGCCGGCAATGGTCCTGCACGCCGGGACAACCGGTGCGGCTCGGCGACGGTTACTCGGTGCGGTTGTGGTCCAGCGCCGCGCCCACCACGGCGCTGAAGCAACCCGACCTCAGCACCCCGGTGCTCCAGCTGCTGCACGAGGACCAGCACCGGCAATGGTGGGTCGGTCGAGCGGGTTTCGGCTGGACGGCAAAGCTGGACTGCCTGCCGGCTGCCGGTAAGGCGATCGCGCACTGCGCGGTCCTCGCCGAGGTGGGTTCGCATGCCGGCACCGCCGAGTTGGTGCTGTTGCGCTCGGGCGCGCTGGACAGCCCGGCTCAGGCGGGCGTGACCTTCGACGGCGGCCGGCCGCTGGCCGCCGACTTCGACCACGACGGCTGGCTGGACGTGCTGGGCACCGAGAACGACTACCAGCCCAACTACGCCAGCGGCCGCAACTACTGGGCCACCTACCGGTTGGTCGACGGCAGCCTGCAGCGCACCGGTTGCCTGCCGCGCCGCACAGCAGCCGAGGCGCCGCCGGAGCGGTTGCTCACCGGCGAGTGCCCGGTGCGGTTCCCGAGCTAGTCGCCGGCCATCCCGAGGGCCCGGGTCACCTCGGCCGCCAGCGCGGCCAGCTCGGCAGTGGCTCGCTGCTCGGCCGCCGCGACGGCCGCCATCAGCCGGTCGTCACCCGCCGGCTCAGCGCCGGCCGCCGGCTCAGCGCCGGTCGGCAGCTCCGGCTCAGCGCCGGTCGGCAGCTCCGGTTCACCGATGGGCATCACAAGTTCCAGGTAGGCCTTGCACTTGGGCTCGGTGCCCGAGGGCCGCACCACCACCCGGCCGCCCTCGAAGCGCAGGATCACCACGTCGTTGTCCGGCGCCAGGTCGCTCACGCTGACCGGCCGGCCCAGCAGCCGGCTGGGGGGAGCGGCTCGCAACCGGCTCATCGCCGCGGCGATCAGGCCGAGGTCGGTGACCCGCCAGGACAGCTGGCTGGTGGCATGCAGTCCGTATTCGGCGGCCAGCTCGGCCAGCCGCCGGGGCAGCGACGAGCCCTCGGCCTTGAGACCGGCCGCCAGCTCGGCGATCAGCAGCGCCGCCGAGATGCCGTCCTTGTCACGCACCCGCTCCGGCGCGACCGCGTAGCCCAGCGCTTCCTCATAGCCGTACACCAGGTCCGGCGCGGCGCGCGAGATCCACTTGAACCCGGTGAGCGTCTCGGCGAAGCCCACCCCGTGCTTGGCCGCCATCGCCGCCAGCATCGTCGAGGAGACGATGGTGGTGGCGTAGGTGCCGCGGACGCCGCGGCGCAGCAGGCAGTCCGCCAGCAGCACGCCCAGCTCGTCGCCGCGCAGCATCCGCCAGCCCGCCGGACGGTCAGCGACCGCCGGGAACAGCGCGCCCACCGCGCACCGGTCGGCGTCCGGGTCGTTGGCGATGATCAGGTCGGCCTGGCAGTCCCCGGCCAGCGCCAACGCCAGGTCCATCGCCCCGGGCTCCTCCGGGTTGGGAAAGCTCACCGTCGGAAAGTCCGGATCGGGCTCGGCCTGCTCGCTGACCTCGTTCGGCGTGCTGAAGCCGGCCGCGGCGAACACCGCCCGGACGACCGGGGCGCCGACTCCGTGCAGGGAGGTGTGCACCACCCGCAGCTCGCGGGGGGTGCCGGGCCGCGCCAGATTCGCCACCGCCGCCACGTAGGCCTGGACCACCGACTCGTCCAGCGTCCGGTAACCGGTCGACATCGCGATCTCGCGCACCGGCCCGACGGCCCGGATCGCGGCCTCGATCTCGGCGTCCATCGGCGGCACGATCTGCGCGCCGTCGTGGGCGTAGACCTTGTAGCCGTTGTCCTGCGGCGGGTTGTGCGAGGCGGTGACCATCACCCCGGCCACCGCGCCGAAGTGGTTGACCGCGAAGGCCAGCAGCGGGGTCGGCAGCAGCCGGGGCAGCAGCCGGACGTCGAAGCCGGCCGCGGCCAGGATCGCCGCGGAGTCGGTGGCGAAGGACCGCGAGCCGTGCCGGCCGTCATAGCCGATCACCACGATGCCGCCGCCCCGTCCGGACGCGGTGAGCTGGGCCGCCAGCCCGGCCGCCGCCTGCCGCACCACAGCGGTGTTCATGCCGTTCGGGCCGGCCCGCAGTGGCCCGCGCAGGCCGGCGGTGCCGAAGGTCAGCGGCCCGGCGAACCGGTCGCCGAGCTCGGCCAGCGCGGCCGGGTCACCGTCGCGCGCCCGGTCCAGCAGCGCCCGCAGCTCGGCGGCGGCGTCCGGGTCGGGCTCGTCGGCGATCCAGCCGGTGACCTGGTCGGCGAGCTGCTGGGGGACGACCACGGCGCTCATCAGGACTCCTGCCGCAGGCGCTGGAGCACCTCGTCGATGCCGAAGGACGGATCGGTGAAACCGCCGCCGACCAGCTCGGCGGCGTCCGCGGCCTGCCGCGGATCGAATCGCAACCCGCTGGCGTCGTCCAGCGGCTGGTAGCCCAGCGCGTGCCCGGCGTCGAGGGACCACCACCGGTCCCGGTTCGCCGAGACCCCCCACACCAGCGCGAAGCCCAACCGGTCGGTGCGCAGGCACGCGTCCACCAGCCTGGCGCAGTCCCGCGGTGACAGCCAGGTGGCCATCGCCCGGGCGTCGGGCGGGGTGTCGTCGAAGGTGCCGATCCGCAGGCAGGCGACCTGCATGCCGTAGCGGTCAACGTAGTAGCGCCCGAGCGCCTCGCCGAACACCTTGCTGACCCCGTACAGGGTGTCGGGCCGGGCCGGGGTGTCGGCGGCCAGGTCGGCCGCGGGGCCGCCGTCCGGGAACTCGTGCGAGCCGGCGGCGCTCGGCTGCCGCGGCGTGAAACCGACCGCATGGTTGGACGAGGCGTAGACGACCCGCCGGACGCCGGCCCGCCGGGCCGCCTCGAACACCTGGTAGGCGCCCTCGATGTTGGCCTCGCGGATCACCGGCCAGGGCGCCTCGGTGGACTGGCCGGCCAGGTGGACGACGGCCTGCACCCCGGCCATCGCCCGGTCCAGCGCGTGCGGGTCGGTGATGTCGCCGTGGACCTGCTCGACCGGTCCGGTCGCCGGCTGCCGGTCGAAGCCCCTGAGCTGCCAGCCCAGCTCCGACAGCAGCGTCGCCAACGAGCGGCCGATCTTGCCGCCCGAGCCGGTGATCAGGACGGTCACAGCCGGCCGATCAGCTCGCCGAGCAACCCGCCGGCCCGGACCGCGGCTGCCTTGCCGGCGGCCAGCACCTCTTCATGGTTCAGCGGCTGCCCGGTCATGCCGGCCGCCAGGTTGGTGACCAGCGAGATGCCGAGCACCTCCGAGCCCTCGGCCCGGGCGGCGATCGCCTCCAGCGCGGTGGACATGCCCACCAGGTCAGCGCCCAGCACCCTGGCCATCCGCACCTCGGCGGGGGTCTCGTAGTGCGGGCCGGGGAATTGCGCGTACACCCCCTCGGCCAGCGACGGGTCGATCTCGCGCATCAGGGCTCGCAGCCGCGGTGAGTACAGGTCGGTCAGGTCCACGAACCGGGGCCCGACCAGCGGCGAGGTGGCGGTCAGGTTCAGGTGGTCAGAGATCAGCACCGGATCACCCACCCGCATGTCGGCGCGCAGCCCGCCGCAGCCGTTGGTCAGCACCGTGACCGCGCAGCCGGCGGCCGCGGCCACCCGCACGCCGTGCACCACCGCCGCCACCCCCCGGCCCTCGTAGAAGTGGGTGCGCCCGGAGAAGATCAGGACCCGCTTGCCGTCCAGGGCCAGCGACCGGATCGTGCCGGCGTGCCCGGCGACCGCCGTCGGCAGGAAGCCGGGCAGCTCGGTGCTGGCGAACTCCTCATCGGCGGTGGCGCGCTCGCTGAGCGCAGTCACCGCCGGCAGCCACCCGGAGCCGAGCACCAGAGCCAGGTCATGGCGCTGCGCGCCGGTCCGGACGGCCAGTTCCCGGGCCGCCTCGGCGGCCAGCTGCCCCGGGTCGGCCGAGTGGACGTCGGGCTGCCGCGGCTGCCGGCCGCCGGCCGAATCTCCGGTCTCGATCTCGGTCTCAGTCACGGGAGCTGAGCCTAGCCCGCGGCCCGCACCCCGGGCCGGCACGGCTGGGCGCCGACCAGCGCCGAGAGATAGGCCACCCCGCGCCCGCCGCGAGCCGGTTCGCTCTAACATCGCGCTATGACGGCGCTCCCCGATCACCTCGCGCTGGCCGGTGACTTTCCGGCGGCGACCCGGGAGCAGTGGCGTTCGCTGGTGGCCGCGGTGCTCGCCAAGTCCGGGGTCAACGTCGGCGAGGGCGTGGGCGACGGCGGGCCCGAGGACGCGCTGTCCTACCGCACCTACGACGGCCTGCTGATCGCCCCGCTCTACACCGCCGCCGACCTGCCCGAGGGCGTGGGGCTCGAGGCCGCCGGGCTGCCGGGCGAGCCGCCGTTCACCCGCGGGTCGAGCGCCCGGCGGGCAGGGTGGGACGTCCGGCAGCGGGTCGCCGATCCGGACCCGGCGGCGAGCAACCGGGCGGTGCTGACCGAGCTGGCCGGCGGGGCCTCCTCGATCTGGCTGCAGCTGGGCGCCTCGTCGAGCGGCGTCGGGGCTCCGGTCGAGTCGCTGGCCGCCGTCCTGGACGGGATGTACCTGGAGCTGGCGCCCGTCGCTCTGGACGCCGGGGCCGAGACCGGCGCGGCGGCCGAGGCGCTGCTGCGGCTGGTGAGCGCCCGCGGCCTGGATCCGGCCGAGCTGGCCGGCACGCTGGGCGCGGACCCGATCGGGCACGCCGCGCGCACCGGCGACCGGCCGGACCTCTCCCTTCTCCCGCGGCTGGCCGAGGCCGCCGCGGAGTTTCCCCGGCTGCTGTTGAGCACCGTCGATGCCAGCGTCTACTCCGAGGCCGGCGGCAGCGACTCCGACGAGCTGGCGATCAGCGTCGCCGTCGGGGTGGCCTACCTGCGCGCCCTGACCCAGGCCGGCCTGAGCGTCGACGCGGCCCTGGCGCGGCTGGAGTTCCGCTACGCCGTCAGCGCCGACCAGTGGGCCTCGATGGCCAAGCTCAGGGCCGGCCGCCGGCTCTGGGGCCGGGTGGCCGAGCTGTGCGGCGCGGCGGCGGGCAGCCCGGGCCAGCGCCAGCACGCGGTCACCGCCGCGGTCACGTTGACCCGGCGCGATCCGTGGGTGAACCTGCTGCGGGCCACCATCGGATGCTTCGCGGCGGCCGTCGCCGGCGCCGAGGCGATCACCGTGGCCCCGTTCGACTCCGCGGTCGGGCTGCCCGACGACTTCGGACGCCGGATCGCCCGCAACACCCAGTCGATCCTGCACGACGAGTCCAGCCTGGCCAGGGTGCTCGACCCGGCCGGCGGCTCCTGGTACCTCGAGTCGCTGACCGAGCAACTGGCCGAGGTCGCCTGGAACAAGTTCACCGCGATCGAGCGGGCCGGCGGCGCGGTGGCCGCGCTGGAGTCCGGCGAGCTGGCCTCGCTGCTGGCGGCCAGCTGGCAACCGCGCCGGGACAACATCGCCCGCCGCCGCGATCCGATCACCGGCGTCAGCGAGTTCGCGATGCCCGAGGAGTCTCTGATCAGCCGCCGGCCGCAGCCGCAACCACCGTCCGGTGGGTTGCCCAGGGTGCGGTACGCGGAGCCGTTCGAGGCGCTGCGGGATCGCTCGGACGCCCGACTGGCCGCCACCGGCGCACGGCCGAAGGTGTTCCTGGCCGCGTTCGGCCCGGTCCCCGCGCGCACCGGGCGGCTGGGTTTCACCCGCAACCTGCTGGCAGCCGGCGGCATCGAGGCTGTGGTGGGCGCCGGTGAGCCGGACGAGCTGGTGGCGGAGTTCGAAGCGAGCGCGACGGCGCTGGCGGTGCTGTGCGCCGCCGATCCGGAGTACGCCGCGCGCGCCGAGCCGCTGGCCACCGCGCTGAAGTCCGCCGGCGCGGAGCAGGTCTGGATCGCCGGCCCGCCGGCGCTGGCCGCCGGGGGAGCGGTCGACGCCGCGATCCACACCGGCTGTGACGCGGTCGCCGCCCTGCGCTCGATCTTCGAGGTGCTGGGGGTGCCCGCGTGATTCCCGACTTCGGCGAGCTGTCGCTGGGCCGGCCGGCGCCCGCAGAGCCGGGGCAGCCGAACCAGGCGGACCGGCCGAACCCGCTGAACCCGCCGGGGGACGGGACAGCCGGCGGCTGGAGCACCCCGGAGGGCATCGAGGTGGCTGAGCTCTACACCGCCGCCGACCTCGCGGGCCTGGACTTTCTCGACACCTATCCGGGCATCGCGCCGTTCCTGCGCGGGCCCTACCCCACCATGTATGTCAACCAGCCCTGGACCATCCGGCAGTACGCCGGGTTCTCCACCGCCGCCGAGTCCAACGCCTTCTACCGGCGCAACCTGGCCGCCGGTCAGAAGGGCTTGTCGGTCGCCTTCGACCTGCCCACCCACCGGGGTTATGACAGCGACAACCCACGGGTGGTCGGCGACGTCGGGATGGCCGGGGTGGCGATCGACTCGATCTATGACATGCGCGAGCTGTTCAGCGGCATCCCGCTGGACCGGATGAGCGTGTCGATGACCATGAACGGCGCGGTGCTGCCGGTGCTGGCGCTGTTCGTGGTGGCCGCCGAGGAGCAGGGGGTGGCGCCCGAGCAGCTGACCGGCACCATCCAGAACGACATCCTCAAAGAGTTCATGGTGCGCAACACCTACATCTACCCACCGGTCCCGTCGATGACGATCATCAGCGACATCTTCGCCTACACCGCGGCGCGGATGCCCCGCTACAACTCCATCTCGATCTCGGGCTATCACATCCAGGAGGCCGGTGCGACGGCCGATCTGGAGCTGGCCTACACCCTGGCCGACGGCGTGGAGTACCTGCGCGCGGGGCTGGCGGCCGGCATGGACATCGACGCCTTCGCGCCCCGGCTGTCGTTCTTCTGGGGCATCGGCATGAACTTCTTCATGGAGGTCGCCAAGCTGCGCGCGGCCCGGCTGCTGTGGGCCAAGCTGGTCGGTGAGTTCAAGCCGGCGAGCCAGAAGTCGCTGGCGATGCGGGCGCACTGCCAGACCTCGGGCTGGTCGCTGACTGCCCAGGACGTCTTCAACAACGCGGTGCGCACCTGCGTCGAGGCGATGGCCGCGACCCAGGGCCACACCCAGTCGCTGCACACCAACGCCCTGGACGAGGCGCTGGCGTTGCCCACCGACTTCTCGGCCCGGATCGCCCGCAACACCCAGTTGCTGCTGCAGCAGGAGTCCGGGACCACCCGGGTGATCGACCCGTGGGGCGGCAGCGCCTACGTCGAGAAGCTGACCTATGACCTGGCCCGGCGCGCCTGGTCTCACCTTGAAGAGGTCGAGAAGGCCGGTGGGATGGCCGCCGCGATCGAGGAGGGCCTGCCCAAGCTGCGCATCGAGGAGGCCGCCGCCCGCACCCAGGCCAGGATCGACTCGGGCCGCCAGCCGGTCATCGGGGTGAACAAGTACCGCGTCGAGACGGACGAGAAGATCGACGTCCTGAAGATCGACAACGCCGGGGTGCGGGCGTCCCAGAGTGAGAAACTGCTGCGCCTGAAGGCCGAACGCGATCCGCGGGCTTGCCGGCAGGCGCTGGACGCGCTGACCCGGGCGGCCGCGGCGATAGCCGAGGGCAGCCGGCCGGCCGGCCTGGAGCAGAATCTGCTGGCGCTGGCGATCGACGCTGCCCGGGCCAAGGCCACCGTGGGCGAGATCTCCGACGCGCTGGAGGTGGTCTTCGGCCGGCATGCCGGGCAGATCAGGACGATCTCCGGGGTGTACGGCGCGGAGGCCGAACAGGAGGGCAGGGTGACCTCGATCGAGCAGGCCCGGGCGGCCACCGACCGGTTCGAGGCCGAGCACGGCCGCCGGCCGCGGATCCTGGTCGCGAAGATGGGCCAGGACGGGCATGACCGCGGCCAGAAGGTGATCGCCACTGCCTTCGCCGACCTCGGTTTCGACGTCGACGTCGGGCCGCTGTTCCAGACCCCGGCCGAGGTGGCCCGGCAGGCGATCGAGGCCGATGTGCACGTGGTGGGTGTCAATTCCCTGGCCGCCGGTCACCTCACCCTGGTGCCGGCGCTGCGCGACGAGCTGGCCGCGTTCGGCCGTTCCGACATCCTGATCGTGGTGGGCGGGGTGATCCCGGAGCAGGACTTCGACGAGCTGCGGGCGGCGGGCGCGGCGGCGATCTTCCCGCCCGGCACCGTGATCGCGACGGCCGCGCTGCAGTTGCTCGAGGTGCTCACCACTCAGCCCGGCGCCGGCTGATCCGCGGTGGATGTCGGGGTCCTGGACGTTGGAGCGTTGAGCGACGGCGTGCTGGCCGGTGACCGGGCCGCCATCGCACGCGCCATCACCCTGGTCGAGTCCCGCCGGCCCGATCATCGGGCTCAGGCTCAGCAGCTGCTGGCCCGGTTGCTGCCGCACACCGGCTCGGCGCAGCGGGTCGGCGTCACCGGGGTGCCCGGGGCCGGCAAGTCCACCTTCATCGACACCCTGGGCAGCAATCTGACGGCGGCCGGCCACCGGGTGGCGGTGCTGGCGGTGGATCCGTCCTCGGCGCGCAGCGGGGGCAGCATCCTGGGCGACAAGACCCGGATGACCCGGCTGGCCGCGGACGACAGCGCGTTCGTGCGGCCCTCGCCGAGTTCGGGCACGCTCGGCGGGGTGGCCAAGGCGACCCGCGAGACGATGCTGGTGATGGAGGCGGCGGGCTATGACGTGGTGCTGGTCGAGACGGTCGGCGTCGGCCAGTCGGAGTTCGTGGTGGCCGACATGGTCGACACCTTCGTGTTGCTGACCCTGGCCCGCACCGGCGATCAGCTTCAGGGCATGAAACGCGGGATCCTCGAGATCGCCGATGTGATCGCGGTCAACAAGGCCGACGGCGAGCACCTGGACACCTCGCAGCGGGCGGCCCGCGAGCTGTCCTCGGCGCTGCGGTTGCTCCGCGGCGCCGAAGGGCAGTGGCAGGCGCCGGTGCTGACCTGCAGCGGGTTGCACAACAGCGGCCTGGACCAGGTGTGGAAGCACGTGCAGCGTCATCGCGACACGCTGCTGGCTGACGGTGGGTTCGAGGCCAAGCGGCGCCGCCAGCTGGTGGAGTGGACCAGGTCGATGGTGCGCGACCGGCTGCTGGAGCAGCTGCGGACCCCGGCCGCGCGCGAGCTGGCCGAGGCCGCCGAACGGGCGGTGCTGGCCGGCGAGTTGACCGCCGAGCAGGCGGCCGAGCAGATCCTGGCCGGTCTGCGAGACAGCCCGTGACGGCGTTGGCGCGGTTCAAGGAGCTGGTGGTCGACGCCGTCGACGTCGAGACGTCGGCCCGGTTCTGGTCCGCGGCACTCGGCCTGACCCTGCGGCGCGAGGACTCCGACGTCTGGCTGGACGGCCCGTCGGTCGGCCATGGCGTGTGCTTTAACACGGTGCCCGAGCCCAAGACCGTCAAGAACCGGGTGCACCTCGACGTCCACACCGGCTCACTGGCCGAGCTCACCGCCGCCGGCGCGGTGATCATCGAGCCGGCCGGCCCAGGCCGGGCGTGGACCGTCATGACCGACCCGGACGGCCAGGAGTTCTGCGCGTTCGTCCGCGACGAGGTGCCCGAGTACCGGTTGTACGAGCTGGTGATCGACTGCGCCGAGCCGGAGCCGCTGGCCCGCTGGTGGGCCTCGGTGCTGGGCGGTGAGCTGGAGTCCGACGAGGATGGTGACTGGGGGCTGAGCCGGGTGCCGGGCGTTCCGTTCGAGTACCTGGTCTTCGGCCGGGTTCCCGAGCCGAAGACGATCAAGAACCGGGTGCACTGGGACGTCGAGGTGGCCGACCCGCAGCTGCTGATCGACGCCGGCGCCACCCTGCTGCGCCCGCGCGGCGGTGACCTTGGCTGGCACGTGCTGGCCGATCCGGCCGGTAACGAGTTCTGCGCCTTCGAGCGGACTGCTGAGGAGGACGCGCCGGCCTGAAGATAAGGTGCCCTTGTGCCGAGCAGCCTCCACGCCCAAGCCCTCGACTGGCTGGGCAGTCACCAGGCTGAGCTGGTGGCCTGGCGGCGCGAGCTGCACAGTTACCCCGAGGTCGGCTACTCCGAGCACCGCACCACCGAGCTGATCGTCAAGGTGCTGCGCGGCTACGGGCTGGCTCCCAAGCGGCTGTCGATCGGCACCGGGGTGACCTGCGACATCGGCCCCGGGCCGGATTTCGTCGCCCTGCGCGCCGACATCGACGCGCTGCCGCTGCCCGACACCAAGCAGGTCAGTTACGCCTCGCAGAACGCCGGGGTCTGCCACGCCTGCGGGCACGACGTGCACACCGCGATCCTGCTGGCGGTCGCCGGCTTCCTGGCCCGGGCCGATGAGCTCGGCGGCTCGGTCCGGCTGATCTTCCAACCCGCCGAGGAACGGCTGCCCGGCGGAGCCGAAGCGGCGGTGAAAGAAGGCGCGTTGGAGGGTGTCGGTGAGATCTTCGCCCTGCACTGCGACCCGAAGCTGAACGTCGGCCAGATCGGGCTGCGGGCCGGGCCGATCACCGCCTCGTGCAACCAGCTCGACATCAGGCTGATCGGTCCCGGTGGCCACACCGCCCGTCCGCAGCTGACCGTGGACCTGATCTATGCCATGGGCAAGCTGATCACCGAGCTGCCCGGCATGCTGTCGCGCCGGATCGATCCGCGGGCCGCGGTCTCGCTGGTCTGGGGAGCGGTGACGGCCGGTTCGGCTGCCAACGCGATCCCGACCACCGGGACGCTGCGCGGCACGGTCCGGATGCTCGACGGCACGCTGTGGAACCAACTCGAAGCGATCGTCAGTGAATTGGCCCGTCAAATCGTGGCGCCGACGAACGTCGAGATCGAGATCACCTATGACCCGGGGGTGCCGGCCGTCACCAACGACGCCTCGCTGGTCACCGTCCAGACCCAGGCGGCGCTGACGGCGTTCGGCCCGCACGCCGTCTCGGACACGCTCCAGTCGATGGGCGGTGAGGATTTCGCCTGGTACCTGCAGACGGTTCCGGGCGCGCTGGCAAGGCTCGGGGTACGGGCGCCGGGAGCGCCGCTGTATGACCTGCACCAGTCGAACTTCGACATCGACGAGGACTCCTTGGCGATCGGCGTCCGGTTCACCGCCGCGCTGCTCGACGAGTTCTGGGCCGGCGACGCCAAGCCCGCCTGAGCGCTGAACACCGCCGAGTGAGCGGCTGATCGGGGCGAGACTGGCCGTTTCGACGTGCGGTGTCCAGTCCAGATGCGATGCTAGCCCCCATGCCAGATAACCCAAACGCCCCAGTTGCCCTGGCCAAAGGGGCAAATATTGGATTGCGCCAACTGGATGCCGAACTCGGCTCGGTCACCGTGATACTGGAAACGTGCACCGCTGACAAGAATCCCATCGACGCCGACGTCAGCGTGCTGCTGCTGGGTCACGACGGCCGCGTGCGCTCCAACGATGACCTGATCTTCTACAACCAACCGGTCGCTCTGGCAGGCGCGGTCCACTTGCGAGACAAGATCAGGTCAGAACCGGACGCCAACGACATGGTCGTGTCGACGGACGTCCTCACCCTGGAACTCGACGACGTTCCCGAGGACGTCCATCGGATCATCGTGGCCGCCAGCCTCGAGCCGAACTCGGACCTGAGCTTCGGTGACGCCGAGTTCGTCCAACTGCGACTGCAGCGCACCTCAGATGCTCATGAGCTGCTGGCGTATCGCATCGAAGACGCCAAATCCGAGAAGGCGTTGCTCGTTGGAGAGTTGTACCGGCGTGCTGGTGAATGGCGTATTCGCGCCATCGGCCAGGGATACTCCGACGGGCTAGCCGCGTTGGCCACTGAGTTCGGCATCGAGATCGACTCATCGTCCGAGAGTGCCGCCACGGCGGAACCCGCAGCGCCGCAGGCGACGGCAGCGGCCGAGCAGGAGTCTGCGGCGGCGCCGTCGGATGATCCCAGCCCAGCCGTTGACGAGGCTGTTCAATCAGATGTCGCGCCCGACCTGGCCGCTGAGGCATCGCCGCCAACTCGCCGCCTGTCGGTCCGGCGCAGCGTTCGCGCGCCCAAGATGCCCGCCGACTGGGATCGTACGATCCCCGCCGAGGGTGAGATCGATTGGCAGCCGGCGCGACTGTTCCCGGTTGCCGGAATCGGGGTCGGTGAGGAGCAGGAGCGGCGCGCCACCTCCTCGCTGCTGGCGGTGATGTCGCTGGTTCGTGACTTCGGCCGCGCCTTGACGGTGCCCTATGGCGCACCCGCCGGCTTGATTGAAACCTTCGTCGAGGTCCCGTTCGGCCATGACGACAAGGCGTTTCGCCCCGATGGCGTCATCCGGGTGACCCGCGGTCAGAAGGTGTGGATCGCCCTGGTCGAGGTGAAGACTTCCACCAACGAACTCCAGCAGCAGCAGATCGACACCTACGTCGATATTGCCCGCGCCAAAGGATTCGACGCCGTCATAACGATCAGCAATCAAGTCACCGGGGCGGTTGACGAGCACCCGGTCTCCATCGAGCGCCGCAAATTGCGGAAGCTCGCGCTGAAGCACCTCTCCTGGGACGAGATCCGCACTCATGCCATCGTCGCGGCTCGGCATCGGGGGGTGACTGACCCGTCTCAGCGTTACGTGCTCACGGAATTCATCCGGTACATGCAACATTCACGTTCAGGCCTGCACGGCTTCGCCAACATGGGCCCGCAATGGGTCAAGGTGCGGGAGGACGTCAAGGCCAGGACACTGCGCAGCACGGACAAGCACGCGACCGAGGTGACCGCGCTGTTCGACCAGTTGATCCGGTTCATCGGATTGCACCTGACCGCGATATTGGGGGTAACCGTCCAGCCGGTCGGGCAGCGCAACTCCAGCGACACTGCCTCACGCTGCCGACAACTCGTGGACTCCGGCCTTCTTGTCGGAACTTTGAAGGTGCCCGGCGCGGCAGGACCCATCGTGATCACAGCCGACCTGCGAGCTGAGCGGGTGAGTTGTTCGATCACTGTGGACGCTCCTCGCGAAGGCAGGCCGACGACGAGGGTCAACTGGCTGCTTCGGCAACTGAGCGAGGCTCGGGACGCGACCAGGGTGGAGGCGATCCTCGCAGGCGGCGCGGGCCGGTCCACCGCTCAGCTGCTCGGCAATGGAAAGGCGCCGCGGAGCCTTGATGGGTTGATACCGAAGGACGGGCGCGACATTCGAGCGTTCAGGGTGAGTTTGGACCTGCCGATGGGTGGTAAGCGAGCTACCGGGCAAGGCAGCTTGATCGGCTCGGTCCTCGAGGTCGTCACCTGCTTCTACGCCGAGGTGGTGCAGAACCTCAGTCCGTGGACTTCCCGCCCGCCGAGGATGCCTGCCGACACGGACTCGCCTCAGGGGTGAGTCGAGACGTGGGCGGCCTGATCAGGCGGCAGATGCCTGGTTAACAATTTCGCCTTGACGCTCCTTTGCCTTCACTCGGGCAGGTAGCGTCCAGCCACCATTCTCTATCACGCTGGGAGCACTCATGCTTTCGAGGTCTTTGAAGTCTGTTGGAGTAGTCCTTGGCGTGGTGGGCATCATGGCCGCTACCCAAGCGCCGGCTGCCGCTGCGCAGTCGTTCGACATTAACACCGACATGTCCGATGGGTATGCGCATGTTTATGGCGAGGTCAGCTTCGTCAACGCTCGCAGCGTCTACGTCAATTCCTACGTGGCGGACCGGTGCGCCTCGAATGGTCAGGGCGACGGGGAAGGCGCCTACGTGTGGCTTCAGATCAAGTACACCGACGGTACCTACAACGCAAAAGCCATCTACCAGAACTACGACGACAACGGCTGCTCGAACGGGTATATACCCAGCGGTTCCACCTACAGCATGCTCAGGAATATCAGTTGGGTTCGCATCCGACTCGATGAGGGCAACGGGCCCAATGACAGCACGCCCGACACCGCCCTCTCCACCCAGAAGGACAACCCGTACACCTGAACCTTGGGTGGATCAGAGTCCTGCAGGCGTCAGCCTCCGATGGAGCGGCAGGGCCGGGCGCGCAGCTCGTCGACGTAGTCGCCAGGCGCTCCCGCGGCGTCGGCGGCTTCGGCGATCAGCCCGAGGTAGCGGGCCGAGGGCAGGCCGCCCTCGTAGCCGTTGAGCACGTAGGTCCAGGCGAGCACGTCGCCATCAAGGGTCGAGACCCGCAACCGGGACGTCCGGTAGAGGCCTGAGTCCGCGCTCTCCCACTTGTCCAGCGCGACCCGGTCCTGGGCGGTGATGTCGTAGAGCGCGACGAAGACGGCAGCTCCGGGCTCCTCGACCAGGGTGGCCAGCGCGCCCTCCCAACCCAGGTCCTCCCCGCCGAAGGTCAGCCGCCAGTTGGGCAGCCAGCCGGTGCCGGCGAACGGTGAGTGCGGGCACCTGCTATGCATCTGGGACGGGTCCATGTTGGATCCGTAGGCGGCGTAGAGGGGCACGATCAGGCAGCCTACCGACACTCCGCCGGGTGATCATCAGCCCCGGGCGGGTGCGCCGGGCCCAGATCCGCGACAATGGACCGTGTGAGACGTATCGCGATCATCGGTGGCGGCCCGGCTGGTTACGAGGCCGCTCTGGTGGCGGCCGAACTGGGAGCCGAGGTGACCCTGATCGAGTCCGACGGGGTCGGCGGAGCCTGCGTGCTCTATGACTGCGTGCCGTCGAAGACCTTGATCGCCACCTCCGAGAAGGTGACCGCCTTTCGCGACGCTCCCGCGGTCGGTGTCTCCACGGCGAGCAGCGACGTCACGGTGCAGCTGGCGGTGGTCAACGAGCGGGTGCGCCAGCTGGCCGCCAACCAGTCCGCCGACATCGCCAACCGGCTGAGCAAGCACGGCGTCACGGTGCTGCCCGGCCGGGCGAGCTTCGCCCCGGACCAGCCGGGCCGGACCTACGCGATCGACGTCACCGGCGCCGGTGAGCTGGCGCCGTCCCAGCGGATCGAGGCGGACGTGGTGCTGCTGGCCACCGGCGGCACGCCGCGGGTGTTGCCCGGCGCCGAGCCGGACGGCGAGCGCATCCTGTCCTGGCGCCAGCTCTATGACCTCAAGGAGCTGCCGGCTCACCTGATCGTGGTCGGCTCCGGCGTCACCGGCGCCGAATTCGCCTCCGGCTACAGCGAGATGGGCGTGCCGGTGACCCTGGTGTCCAGCCGTGAGAAGGTGCTGCCCGGCGAGGATCCGGAGGCTGCCGACGTCATCGAGAAGGTGTTCACCCAACGCGGCGGCACCCTGATCAAGCAGGCCCGGGCCGCCTCGGTGTCGCGGGTGGGCGAGGGCGTCGAGGTGCAGCTGGTGGACGGGCGCACCGTGGCCGGCTCGCACGTGCTGATGTGCGTCGGCTCGGTGCCGAACACGACCGGACTGGGCCTGGAGCACGTGGGCCTGACCCCCACCGAGGCCGGCTTCATCGAGGTGGACCGGGTCTCGCGCACCCCGGTGCCCGGCATCTACGCCGCCGGTGACTGCACAGGCGTGCTGCTGCTGGCGTCGGTGGCGGCCATGCAGGGCCGGGTGGCGATGTGGCACGCCCTCGGCGAGGCGGTGCAGCCGCTGCGCCTGAAGACCGTGGCCGCCAACGTCTTCACCCATCCCGAGATCGCCACCGTCGGCATCGGCCATGCCGCGGTCACCTCAGGGGCGGTGCCGGCCCGCACCATCACGCTGCCCCTGAGCGGCAACGCCCGCGCCAAGATGCAGGGCGTCACCGAGGGCTTCGTCAAGATCTATTGCCGGCCGGCTTCCGGCGTGGTGATCGGGGGGTCGGTGGTGGCGGCGCAGGCCTCGGAGCTGATTCACTCGATCGCCGTGGCGGTCCAGTTGGGGCTCACCGTCAACGCCCTGGCGGCCACCTTCACCATCTACCCGTCGATCTCCGGCTCGGTCACCGAAGCGGCTCGGCAACTGATGCATCACGACGACCTGGACTGACCGACCTGGACTGACCGACCTGGACTGACCGACCGCACTGACAAGGCAAGGCAGCAGATGGACATCTCACCGGAACAGATAGAGAAATCCCGCCGGACCATTCGAGCGGCCGCGGTGTTCGCCGAGAACTCCGAGCGGATCGTGGCGCACGTGGCCCTGCTTCCCGCCGACCACGTGGTGGTGGCCGTGGTGACCGAGGACTACCTCTTCGACGGGGTGCACCACGTCGCGCGCACCGAGCTGGTCGAGCGGGTGCCGGCGCTGGAAGGCGCCAACGGCTGGGCGATGGTGTTCTCCCAAGGGGCCGACACCGCGCATGTCGGCTCGCGGACCACGGAGATGATCTCGCTCGCCGAGAAGCGCATCGAGATGATCTCCCGGATCGCCGCCCGCCGGCAGGGCTGAGCCGGCCGGCGCGGTTCAGTCCGGGTCAGGCCCGGACGGCGGCAGCATGCCGTGCTGGCGCAGCCGCCGGTCGCGCAACTCCTCGCCGTAGGCAAGGCCGACGAACAGCGGCCCGACCAGGACGAACAGCGCGGCGTAGATCCGGATCTCGAGGCGGCCGGGCAGCAACAGCAGCACGGTGATCGGGACGACTGCGAACAGCATGATCCGGCCGGCCTCGCGCAGCCGCCAGTCCGGCCCGGTCAGGTCGGTGAAGACCCAGTCGTGGTAGCGCTCGGGAAGCCGGCCACCGAGGGCGTAGCCCAGCCAGCGCAGCACGCCAGGGTGCTCAGCGGACATCATCACCGGTCCAGTCTGGACGCTATCGTTCCCGGGGTGGACACCGCCTTCTTCACCGAGCTGAACGTCGAACTCGGCGGCGCCGCGGCGCGTGCCGAACTGGCTGGCACGGTGAACAGCGAGCCGGCCTGCGGCGGGCCGTGGTCGGATGAGCTGCAGCACGGCGGACCGCCCAGCGCGCTGCTGGTCCGGCTGGCCGAACAGCTTGCCACCACTGCCGCCGGACGTTCGGACCTGGTGGCGGCCCGGATCGCGGCCGAGTTCCTGGCGCCGGTCCCGGTCGCCCCGCTCACGGTGTCGGCGCGGGTGCTGCGGCTGGCTCGCAGCGCCGTGCTGATCTCGGCCGAGCTGGCCGCCGGCGGCCGGGCCTGCCTGCAGGCACGAGTCTGGCTGGTCCCCGAGAACCACCGGGCAGCCGGTCCGCACTCCGGCAGCGCGAGCGAACGCGCGCCGGAGGCCGCCGCCACCGCCGAGGATGCCGCCGCCACCGCCGAGGATGCCGCCGCCACCCCCGAGAATCGCGACGACCCGTTGGCTCGGCCGGTCTTCGACATGGACGGCTTTCCCTACGCGCGGCACCTGGAGTGGCGAGCTGTCTCCGGGGCGGCCCGCCGGCCCGGCCCGGCGTCCACCTGGGCCCGGGCGCGGGTGCCGCTGGTGGCCGGTGAGCGGCTGTCCAGCTTGCAGCGGCTGGCGCTGGTCGCCGACTCGGCCAGCGGCATCTCCTCGCTGGTGGACTGGGATGACTGGTCCTTCGCCAACGTCGACCTGGACGTGCACCTGACGCGCCAGAGCCAGGACGACTGGGTGCTGATGCAGGCGGTCAGCGAATACGGCGCCGGTCTGGGCATGGCGCGCTCCACCCTGTCCGACCGCGCGGGGGTGCTGGGCGCCGGCCTGCAGACGTTGCTGATCCGCAGCCGCCGGGACTAACGCACCGCGGGCAGCCCCGCTCGGCTTGCCTGCGCTCCGGCTGCACGCCGCTACCTCTCCTACGTGGCCCAGGTCACACTACTCCGGGAATGTGTTTGCCAGCAGGCTGGTTGTGTCATCAACAGTTGAACACTAAACCAATTTGGAGGTTCCTGATGACACTCGCCACCCCGACGATCCCCGGCTACCTGACCGGCACCTGGTCGATCGACCCCGTCCACTCCGACGTCTCGTTCTCGGTCCGGCACATGATGGTCAGCAAGGTGAAGGGCCGCTTCGGCTCGTTCTCCGGCACCATCGTCACCGCGGAGAACCCGGCCGACTCCTCGGTCACCGCCGAGATCGACCTGAGCTCGATCGACACCAACAACGCCCAGCGCGATGACCACATCCGCTCGCGCGACTTCTTCGAGGTCGAGAAGTACCCGACCATGACTTTCGCCTCCACCTCGCTCAAGGCCGACGGGGCGGACTACCTGCTGACCGGTGACCTGAGCCTCAAGGGCGTCACCAAGGGTGTCACTCTCAAGCTCGAGCTCAACGGCATCGGCCCGGACGCCTACGGCGGCACCCGCGCCGGCTTCAGCGCCAAGACCGAGATCTCCCGCAAGGAGTTCGGCGTCGACATCGACATGCCGATGGACGGCGGCGGCGTGGTCATCGGCGACAAGATCAGCATCACCCTCGAGATCGAGGCCGTGCTCGACGCTGCCTGACCCGCTCGACGCCGCCTGACCAGCGCGCGAGCGCCCACGGCGAGCCGGTGCCACTTCGGGCCGGCTCGCCGTGGTGTGTCTAGTCCTTGACCTCGCAGATCACCGAGCCGGACGTGACCACCTCGCCGGCCGCGGCGGACAGCCCGGTGATGGTGCCGGCCTTGTGAGCGTTGATGGGCTGCTCCATCTTCATGGCCTCCAGCACCACCACCAGGTCACCGGCAGCCACCGTGTCGCCGTCGCTGACCGCGACCTTGACGATGGTTCCCTGCATGGGCGCGGTGAGGGCGTCACCGGACGCCGCCGCCCCGGACCGCTTCGCCCCGGACCGCTTGGGGGCCTTCTTCGCTCCACCGACAGCCGCCCCGCCGGAGGCCGCGCCGAAGCCGGCCGGCAGGGTGACCTCCAGTCGCTTGCCGTTCACCTCGACCACCACCCGGTCACGCTCACCGGCGTCGGCCTCGGCGCCGGCAGCCCCGCTGAAGGCGGGTAGCTGGTTGTCGAACTCGGTCTCGATCCACCTGGTGAACACGCTGAATTCCGCGCCGTCGGCCGGGGCGAAGGCCGGATCGCGCACCACCGCGCGGTGGAACGGCAGCACGGTCGCCATGCCCCCGACCACGAACTCGTCCAGCGCCCGGCGCGACCTGGCCAGTGCCTCGTCCCGGGTCTCGCCCCAGACGATCAGCTTGGCCAGCAGCGAGTCGAAGGCGCCGCCGATCACCGAGTCGCCCTCGATGCCGGAATCCACCCGCACGCCGGGGCCGGCCGGCTCCCGGTAGTCGGTCACCATGCCGGGCGCCGGCAGGAAACCGCGTCCGGGGTCCTCGCCGTTGATTCGGAACTCGATCGCGTGCCCGTGCGGCGTGGGGTCCTCGGCCCAGCGCAACGGCTCGCCGTCGGCGATCCGGAACTGCTCGCGGACCAGGTCCAGGCCGGTGGTCTCCTCCGAGACCGGGTGCTCGACCTGCAGCCGGGTGTTGACCTCGAGAAAGCTGATCACGCCGTCAGCGCCGACCAGGTACTCCACGGTGCCGGCGCCGGTGTAATTGGCCTCCCGGCAGATCGCCTTGGCCGAGGCGTGGATCCGCTCGCGCTGCTCGTCGGACAGGAACGGGGCCGGGGCCTCTTCGACCAGCTTCTGGTTGCGCCGCTGCAGCGAGCAGTCCCGGGTGCCGACCACGATCACGTTGCCGTGGGTGTCGGCCAGCACCTGCGCCTCGACGTGGCGGGAGCGCTCCAGGTAACGCTCCACGAAGCACTCGCCGCGGCCGAACGCGCTGAGAGCCTCGCGCACCGCGCTGGCGTACAGCTCCGGGATCTCCTCCAGCGTCCGGGCGATCTTCAGCCCGCGTCCGCCGCCGCCGAATGCCGCCTTGATCGCCACCGGCAGCCCGTGCTCGGTGGCGAAGGCCAGGACCTCGTCCGGGCCGCTCACCGGCTCCTTGGTGCCGGGCACCAGTGGCGCGCCGGCGCGCAGCGCGATGTGCCGGGCGGTGACCTTGTCACCGAGGTCGCGGATGGCCTGCGGCGACGGGCCGATCCAGGTCAGGCCGGCGTCGAGCACCGCCTGCGCGAAGTCGGCGTTCTCACTGAGAAACCCGTAGCCGGGGTGCACCGCGTCCGCGCCGGACGTCCGCGCCGCTTCGATCACCTTCTCGACCATCAGGTAGGACTCCGCCGGGGTGCTGCCGCCGAGCGCGAAGGCCTCGTCAGCCATCCGGACGTGCAGGGCGTCGCGGTCGGGGTCGGCGTAGACCGCCACCGAGCTCAGCCCCGCGTCCTTGGCTGCCCGGATGATCCGGACGGCGATCTCGCCGCGGTTGGCGATGAGCACCTTGCGCATGCGTGTGCCTCCTGACTGCGGCCGGAGTTCGCGGGCGGCGCGATTTCCGGCGGGGTGTGCTGCGAAGGCTACCCACCCGCCCTGCGGCCTGACCCGAAATGGTCACGTAAGCCACTCCGGAGCCGGCCGGGCCGGCTGCCGTACCCGCTGCGCGCGGATTCGAGTTTTTACTTATCCACAAAGGGCAAGTCAGACCGGATAAGTCCCTGGCGCACGGTATGATCGCTAGTATGTTCGACACTGAGGCCCCCGACTTCGCGGCATGGTTGGCGGACGTGCCCGAGCCGGACTGGAGCGAGCATCCGGTGTACTCGGCGATGGTGCCTGCCGTCGAGCGGTTGGCCGAGCTGTCAGAACGTGCCCCGGTCGCCCGCTCGACTGATGAGCTGGCCAGAATGGACGCCCGGTCGTTGCCAGCAGGCGCTCGCCTTGATCTGTTGGCAGCCCTGCAGGAGCAGAAGAACTGGATCGAAGCGGTTCAGGCCCAGGTGCTGGCCGAGATCGACGCCGCCGACTCGACTGCCTTGACGCTGTCCCGAGAAGCGGTGTCGTTGGCGCTGAAGGTGCCCGTGCCGGCTGCCCAGTCAAAACTGCGGACCGGCCGGACGCTGGTGCGCGAGCTGCCGAGGACGTTGCGGTTGCTGGCCCGCGGCGCGATCTCCGGACGGCACGCCGAGGTGATCACTGAGACCGCCTGGGGGCTCGAACCCGAGCTGGTCGACGCCTTCGAGAACGCGGTGATCGAGCGGGCCGCCGACCAGACGATCCCTCAACTGCGGCAGGCCGTGAAGCGGGCAGCGCTGGCGTTGGACCCGGCGACGGGCGAGCAACGCCATCAGCGCGCGCTGGCCGATCGCAAGGTCGGGTTCCAGCCTGTCGATGACGGCATGGTGCAGCTGCCGGTGTTGCTGGGTGCGGCACAGGGACAATCGATCTTCACCCGGCTGACCGCCGCGGCGGGACTGCTGCCCTCACACGATGCTCGGACGATGGACCAAAAGCGGGCAGACCTGCTGGTCGACGCGGTGCTGTCCGGCCTGCCGCATGACGCCCTGCCCGAGCTGCAGGGCCGCCGGCCCTCCATCCAGGTGGTCGTCTCGGCAGACACCCTGCTCGGCCTCGACGACGAGCCGGCCGACCTGGCCGGTTATGGGCCGATCACGGCCGAGGCCGCGCGGCGCCTGGCCGCTGATGCCTCCGGCACCTGGCGCCGGCTGCTCACCGACCCCGACACCGGGCAGCTGCTGGACATCTCCCAGCACAGCTACCGGCCATCCCAACGCTTGCGGGACTTCGTCGCCGCCCGCGACAGCGTGTGCAGCTTTCCGACCTGCAATCAGCCGGGTTATCGCTGCGAGTACGAGCACATCACCCCCTATGGCCGAGGTGGGCAGACCTGCCGGTGCAACGGCGCGCTGGCCTGCAAGCGGCACAACCTGTGCAAGATCGACACCGGCTGGGCTTACAGCTATGACCCCGACGGATCCTTCACCTGGACCGACGACACCGGCCACAGCTACCGGAGCCATCCACCGACACGGTGGCCTCGAGCAGAACCCGGCGCCTCACCCGACCGACCGGCACCGCCGCGACGGCCCACCATCGAAGAGGTCCACACCCGCGAGGACCAGGCCTTCGCCAAGCTGAGCGCCCACTGGAACCGTGAGCTGAGCCATGCTCGGACCAGCAGTGATCGATCGAGAATCAGCAATGCCCTTGAGGCGATCTCGGCAGCCAACCGGCAACGCGCGAGGGAACTCGCTCATCGAGCGGACCCGAGCCTGCCGCCGTTCTAGCCGGTGCTGGACCAGCCGGCCGCGAACTGGCTGCCGAGCCCACGGGCGTCGAGGTAGCTGCCGACCCAACGAGGCGACCACCCGATAAGGACCCGGACCGCGACCGGGCCGGCCGCCGCCCGCCGGCGCCGGCCCGCCGGTCGTGGTCACTGGTCACTGGTCGCCGACCGTCGACCGTCGACCGTCGACCGACCGCCGACCGCCGACCGCCGACCGCCGACCGCCGATCAGGACAGTTGGGCGAGCCGGTCCCGGCACTGCTGGGCGACCTCGCCGACCTCGGACATCGTCCGCTTGAGGTCGCGCTGGCGGGCCGTCAGGTCAGCGGTGATCTCATCCAGCCGGGTCAGCAGCGTCTCGAGCTGGCGCCGCTCGGAGGAGGCCGCCCCGTCGTACATGTCGACGATCTCGCGGATCTCCGACAGTGACATGCCGAAGCGCTTGCCGCGCAGGATGAGCCGGATCCGGGCCCGGTCCCGGTGGTCATAGACCCGGGCAGAGCCGGCTCGTCCCGGCGCGATCAGCCCTTCGGCCTCGTAGAAGCGCAGGGTTCGGGTGGTGACGCCCAGCTCATCGGCAAGCTCGCCGACGGTCCAGGTCTGGTCGGCCCCGCTGGCTTCCGTTGCCGAGGTCATAGCGTTATAGTGCTTAACGTTGACGTAAACGTCAACTCAGTCCTAACGTCAACTCGAATCGAACGTCACCCAGTTCCAACGTTCACCCAGTTCCAACGTTCGCCCAGTTCCAACGTCAACTCAGTTCCGAGCCGCTCGCCCGGTGCTCAGCCGCTGCCGGGGGCTCGTCCAGCGCCGGGAGTCGCCATGTCCTTCGAGCTGTCAGCCGACCACGAAGTCTTCCGCAAGGTCGTCCGCGACTTCGCCGAGTCCGAGGTCGCCCCGCACGTGGCGAAGTGGGACCGCGAGCACTACTTCCCGGTCGAGCTGATCCCCAAGATGGGCGAGCTGGGCCTGTTCGGCCTGGTGGTCCCCGAGGAGTACGGCGGCGCCGGAGCCGATTTCACCTCCCTCTGCGTGGCCATCGAAGAGCTCGGCCGGGTGGACCAGTCCATCGGCATCACCCTCTCGGCGGGCGTGGGCCTGGGCATCAACCCGATCCTGAGCTTCGGCAGCGACGAGCAGAAGCAGCGCTGGCTGCCCGACCTGGTCGCCGGGCGCACCCTGGCCGGTTTCGGCCTGACCGAGCCCGAGGCCGGCTCGGACGCCGGCGCAACCCGCACCAGGGCTGAACTGGTCGACGGCGAGTGGGTCATCAACGGCGCCAAGGCCTTCATCACCAACTCCGGCTCGTCGATCACCTCGCTGGTCACCGTGACCGCGCGGACCGGCATGGTGGACGGCAAGCCCGAGATCTCGGCGATCCTGATCCCCAGCGGCACCCCCGGCTTCGAGGTCCAGCCGCCCTACGACAAGCTCGGTTGGCGGATTTCGGACACCCACGGCCTGGTCTTCGACGGCTGCCGGGTGCCCGAGGCCAACCTGGTCGGCCCCCGCGGAACCGGCTTCAAGCAGTTCCTGGCCATCCTCGACGACGGCCGGATCGCCATCTCGGCGCTGGCCGTCGGGCTGGCCCAGGCCTGCCTGGACGAGTCGCTGCGCTACGCCAAGGAGCGCCACACCTTCGGCAAGCCGATCGGCGCCCGGCAGGCGGTCGCCTTCGCGATCAGCGATCTCGCGGTCGCCGTCGAGGCGGCCCGGACGCTGACCTACAAGGCTGCCTGGCTCAAGGACGCCGGACGTTCGGCCAAGGAGGTCAAGCACGCGGCCGCGATCGCCAAGCTGTTCTCCAGCGAAGCCGCGGTCTCGGCCACCCGGGTAGCGACCCAGGTCTTCGGTGGCTACGGCTTCATGGAGGAGTACCCGGTGGCGCGGTTCTATCGCGACGCGAAGATCCTCGAGATCGGCGAAGGCACCTCCGAGGTGCAGCGCATGGTCATCGCCCGCGCGCTCGGCCTTCCCGTCGAATAGCGCGCTCCCCGTCGAATAGCGCGCGACCTTCGGCCGGCGGGTTAGGCCGGTCGAGGAGTCCTCGGCGATCGCGTATACGTTTTGACCGCCCTGGCGTGCACCACCACTACGAGATCGACTCACACGAGATCGACCCATCACGAGAGCCGGGACAGGAGAGCGCATGTCGGACGCCGAGAAGGTGGCCACGGCCCGCGCGGCCACCCTCGCACCACCGGCCAAGGCCGCTGCCAAGCTGGCCGACGCCCACAAGCTCTACGTCCGGGATCGGATCGCCCTGCTGTTCGACGAGGGCTCCTTCGTCGAGGACGCCCAGCTGGCCAACGCCACCGCGCCGGGGCTGCCGGCAGACGGGGTGGTGACCGGCCAGGGGCTGGTCGAGGGCCGGCCGGCGCTGGTGGTGGCCAACGACCCGACCGTCAAGGCCGGCTCGTGGGGCGCCCGGACGGTGGAGAAGATCATCCGGATCACCGAGCGCGCCCTGGTCGAGGAGCTGCCGATCTTCTGGCTGATCGACTCGGCCGGCGCCCGGATCACCGACCAGGTGGCGCTGTTCCCGGGCCGCCGCGGCGCGGGGCGGATCTTTCACAACCAGGTGGCGCTGTCGGGCAAGGTGCCCCAGATCTGCTGCCTGTTCGGCCCGTCCGCGGCCGGCGGCGCCTACATTCCGGCGTTCTGCGACATCGTGATCATGGTCGAGGCCAACGCCTCGATGTACCTCGGCTCGCCCCGGATGGCCGAGATGGTCGTCGGCGAGAAGGTCAGCCTGCAAGAGATGGGCGGCGCCCGGATGCACGCCACCGTCTCGGGCTGCGGTGACAACCTGGCCAACGATGACGCCGACGCCATCGAGCAGGCCAAGCTGTTCTTCAGCTACCTGCCGCTGAACTGGCGGCTGCCGGCGCCGTCCTACGCCGCCGAGGCCCCGGCCGTGGAGCTGGCTGATGACGTGGTGCCGGTCGCCGAGTCGATGCCCTTCGACATGCACGAGGTGATCGACGGCCTGATCGACGCCGACTCGTTCTTCGAGGTCAAGCCCGAGTTCGCGGCCGAGCTCATCACCGGGCTGGCCCGGATCGACGGCCGGCCGGTGGGCGTGGTGGCCAACAACTCCGCCGTCCGCGGTGGGGTGCTGTTCGGCGACTCCGCCGACAAGGCGGCCCGGTTCATCTGGCTCTGCGACGCCTTCAACGTCAGCCTGCTCTACTTGGCCGACGTGCCCGGGTTCATGATCGGATCCGAGGTGGAGCGCCAGGGCATCATCCGGCACGGCGCCAAGATGATCACCGCCGTCTCCGAGGCGAACGTGGCCCAGCTGTCGGTGCTGGTCCGCAAGGCCTACGGCGCCGGCCTCTACGCGATGGCCGGTCCCGGTTTCATGCCGGACGCCTGCATCGCGCTGCCGACCGCCCGGGTCGCGGTGATGGGGCCCGAAGCGGCGGTGAACGCCGTCTACGCCAACAAGATCGCCGAGATCGCCGACCCGGAGGAGCAGGCCGCCTTCGTCAAGGCCAAGCGGGCCGAGTACGAGGAGGACGTCGACCTGCTGCGGCTGGCCGCCGACCTGGTGATCGACGTGATCATCAACCCGTCCGAGCTGCGGGCCGAGCTCGCCCAGCGGTTCGCCGCGCTGGCCGGCAAGGCCCGGCCGCTGGCCGACAAGCGCCACGGGGTGCCGCCGGTCTAACCAACCTCGGCAAATCTCGTCCATGCCTAAGCCACCCTCGACGGCGAAGGTGGCTATCCGGCGATAGCCTCGCTCAATGGACTCGCCTCAGGCAGGACAGCAAGGCGACCCGCGCGAGGTCTTCCGCCACCTTCCCTTTCCATTTCCGGGCGGCCGGTTTCCAGCGAACTTGGGGGCCGTTGTCCAGGTGACTGTTCTTCGCGGCGATGAGCCTGCACGCCTCGTCATCCATGACTCAGATGGAAGTTGGCTAGTGGGCGATGGGATGAACGACCCCAATGAGCCTGCTGCCTGCGTGGTCACGCACATGGCGCACGTCGTCGAGCAAAACTCCTCTGTGGCGATGCTGGCGACGATGCCGCCAGGGAACGCTGCTGAGCGGCGGAACCCCGGCGAGCTATGGATTGTCGAACCGCACGTCTGGGACGAGGACGACTGACCGAGCTATGTGTCCGAGAGCCTGGGTCGGCGTGATGAGCCGTAGCCGACGCGTCTTGGCTCGCCAGCAGGCGCGGACTTCGACCGCACCTTCTCGCTGCGACAAGTCCTCCAAGTAGTGCCAACGCCACCACATCATGGTCTGGGCCCACAGCGGACGCACCGACCTGGCCAACCTCAGGTCGGTTGCGCTGGTAAATCGGTGACCGCGTAGCCAAAGTCCAGCAGCATCCGGCGCAGCAGCGGCAGCGACAGCCCAACCACGTTGTGGTGATCGCCTGCCACCGCCTCGACGAACCAGCCGCCGAAGCCGTCGATGGTGAAGGCGCCGGCCACCCGCAGCGGCTCGCCGGTGCCGACGTAAGCCTCAACCTCGGCGTCGGAGGGATCGGCGAAGCGCACTTCGGTGCTGGCCACCCGGTCCAGCACCCGCCCGACCGCCGAGTCCACAACCTCGATCAGGGTGTGGCCGGTGTGCAGCACCGCGGTCCGTCCGCGCATGGACTTCCAGCGCGCGATGGCCTCTTCGGCCGAGGCAGGCTTGCCCAACGCGCAACCGTCGAGTTCGAGCAGCGAGTCGCAGCCCAGCACCAGCAGCTCACCGCGCTGCCGACCGGCGACCGTGACCGCCTTGGCGTGTGCCAGCTCGCGCACCAGTTCGGCCGGGGTGGCCGCGGTGATCGCGTCCTCGTCCACCCCCGACACCTCGACCTCGGGTTCGACGCCGGCATTGCGCAGCGTCCGCAATCGGCCCGACGAGGCCGAAGCGAGCAGGAACCGCGTCATCCGTCCTTCTCTCACGCAGGGAAGCGCACGTCATTGTGCGGGCCGAACTGTCGCTGAAATCGCGCACAGCAGCAGTTCGGGCCGCACAATGCGTCGAAGCGCAGAGGTTAGCTCAGCCGAGCTTGAGCGACTTGCCGATGATCTCTTTCATGATCTCGGTGGCGCCGCCGTAGATCCGGGTGACCCGGGCGTCGGCGTAGGCGCGGGCGATCGGGTACTCCTGCATGTAGCCGTAGCCGCCGTGCAGCTGCAGGCACCGGTCGACCGCCCGGCCCTGCAACTCGGTGGCCCACCACTTGGCCTTGGCGGCGTCCTCGGGGCTCAGGTCCCCGATCGACAGCGCGTCGACGCACTGGTCGATGTAGGCCTGCGCGACGTCGACCTCGGTGGCGATCTCGGCCAGCACGAAGCGGGTGTTCTGCAGCGAGCCGATCGACTTGCCGAACGCCTTGCGCTCGCGGACGTAGCTGATCGTCCAGTTCAGGGCCGCCCGGGCGCCGGCCACTCCTGAGATCGCGATCGACATCCGCTCCTGCGGCAGGTTGGACACCAGGCTGTGAAAGCCGCTGCCCGGCTCGCCCAGGATGTTGGCCGCCGGCACCCGGACGTCGGTGAAGGACAGCTCGGCGGTGTCCTGGGAGTGCATGCCCAGCTTCTCGAGGTTGCGGCCGCGCTCGAAGCCCGGCATGCCCCGTTCCACGACGACCAGGCTCAGACCCTTGTGCCGATCCGGGCCGGTGCGCACCGCGGTGATCACCAGGTCGGCGTTGATGCCATTGGTGATGAAGGTCTTGGAGCCGTTGACGATCAGGCCGTCATCGTCAGGCAGGGCTGAGGTGCGGATGCCGGCCAGGTCAGAACCCGCGCCCGGCTCGGTCATCGCCACCGCGGTGATCAGCTCGCCCGAGGCGATGCCGGGCAGCCAGCGCTGCTTCTGCTCCTCGGTGCAGTAGTGCAGGAAGTACGGCAGGCAGATGTCGTTGTGCAGGGTGATGCCCAGCCCCGCGCCGCCGACGCCGGCCAGCATCAGCTCCTCGCCGAGGATCTGGTTGAACCGGAAGTCCGTGGTCCCGCCGCCGCCGTACTGCTCGGGCACCTGCATTCCCAGAAAGCCGTTGGCGCCGGCGGTCCGGAACAGCTCGCGCGGGGCCAGCCCCGCCGCCTCCCACGCCAGGTAGTCCGGCTGCATCTCCTTGGTGATGAAGGTGCGTACCGCGTCGCCGAAGGCGAGATGGTCCTCGTCATAGTGCTTGCGCTGCATCTCGTGGCTCCCGGTCTGACAAAACCGATGTTCTGACGTCCTACTATCTCCCTACTCCGGGCGCAACGCCAAGCCGGGCAGGGCGCATCTCACAGGCCGGCGCTCGCTACGGTGTGCGGGTGGCTACCTCGCAGGCCGATATCGGCGTCATCGGCGGATCCGGTTTCTACTCGCTGCTCGATCAGGCCCGGAGCGTGCGGGTCGACACCCCGTACGGCGAGCCGAGCGGTGAGCTGACCCTCGGGACGTTGGCCGGCCGGCAGGTGGCGTTCCTGCCGCGGCACGGCTCGGACCACCGGTTCCCGCCGCACCGGGTGCCCTATCGCGCCAACCTGTGGGCGCTGCGGTCGGTGGGGGTCCGCCAGATCGTGACCGGCTCGGCGGTGGGCTCGCTGCTGCCCGAGCTCGGCCCCGGCGCGCTGGTGCTGCCCGACCAGATCCTGGACCGGACCTGGGGCCGCCCGCACACTTACAGCGACGGCGAGAGCGGCGTGGCCCACCTGTCGTTCTCAGATCCGTACTGCCCGATCGGCCGGACCGGCGCGCAGCGGGCGGCGCAGGCGGCCGGGGTGCCGTTGACCGGTTCTGGAACCCTGGCCGTGATCAACGGCCCGCGGTTCTCCACCCGCGCCGAGTCGCGGGACTACCGCCGCGGCGGCGCGACCATCATCGGCATGACCGCGATGCCCGAGGCCGCGCTGGCCCGCGAGCTGGCGCTGTGCTTCACCTCGCTGTGCCTGGTGACCGACCATGACGCGGGCGTCGAGGTGGGCCACGGCGTCACGCACGCCGAGGTGCTGCAGACCTTCGCCGCGAACCTGCCGAAGCTGCGGGAGCTGCTGGTCGCCACGCTGGCCGAGCTGCCCGCCGAGCAGGGCGGCTGCGGCTGCGGCGACGTCTTCGGCGACACCACGCCGCCCTACCAGCTGCCCTGAAGCTGAGCGGGTCAGGCCCAGGTCGAGGCGCGCCAGGCGCCGGGGCCGGGCGGCAGCGGCCGGCGCAACCGCAGCGCCGGGTCGGCCCAGCCGCCCACCTGCTGCGGCGGTTGCGCGCCGGCGGCCCGGGATCGGGCGATCCGGAGCAGCAGCACGGTGACCGCCGCCAGCTCATCCGGCGTGGGATGCCCGGCGGTGATCTGAAACATCGGCTCGACAGCGGTCCCGCGCTCGGCAGCGGTCACGCGCTCGGCAGCGGTTCCGCGCTCGACAGCGGTCACGCGCTCGGCAGCGGTCATCGGCTCGGCAGCGGTCATAGCGGAATGTTGCCGTGCTTCTTCGGCGGCAGCGACTGCCGCTTGGTCTTGAGGATCCGCAGCGACTTCACGATCAGCGCCCTGGTCTCCGACGGCGGGATCACCGAGTCCAGGTAGCCGCGCTCGGCGGCGATGTAGGGGTTGATCAGGGTGTCCTCGTACTCGGTGACCAGCTCGGCCCGCCGGGCCTCCTGGCGTGGCAGGTCGTCGGCGAGCTCGGCCAACTCCTTGCGGTACAGGATGTTGGCCGCGCCCTGGGCACCCATCACCGCGATCTGAGCGGTCGGCCAGGCCAGGTTGACGTCGGCGCCCAGGTGCTTGGAGCCCATCACGTCGTAGGCGCCGCCGAAGGCCTTGCGGATGATCACGGTGATCTTGGGGACGGTCGCCTCGCCGTAGGCGTAGATCAGCTTCGCGCCGCGCCGGATGATGCCCTGCCACTCCTGGTCGGTGCCGGGCAGGAAGCCGGGGACGTCGACCAGGGTCAGCACCGGCACGTTGAACGCGTCGCAGGTGCGGACGAACCGCGCCGCCTTCTCGGAGGCGTCGATGTCCAGGCAGCCGGCGAAGCGCATCGGCTGGTTTCCCACCACGCCGACCGGCTGGCCGTCTATCCGGGCGAACCCGCAGATGATGTTCGGCGCGAACAGGGCGTGCACCTCGAGGAATTCCGCGTCGTCCACCAGGTGCTCGATGACCGTGTGCATGTCATAGGGCTGGTTGGCCGAGTCGGGGATGAAGGTGTCCAGGAACCTGTCCTGCTCGCCGGCGGGCAGCTCGGACGTCGGATCGAAGGCCGGTGGCAGGTCCATGTTGTTGCTGGGCAGGTAGGACAGCAGCGCCTTGACGTAGTCGATGGCGTCCCGCTCGTCGATGCCGAGGTAGTGGGCGTTGCCCGAGGTGGTGTTGTGCACCCGGGCGCCGCCGAGGTCCTCCATGCTGACGTCCTCGCCGGTGACGGTCTTGATCACGTCCGGGCCGGTGATGAACATCTGGGAGGTGCTGTCGACCATCACCACGAAGTCGGTCAGCGCGGGGGAGTAGACGTGGCCGCCGGCCGCCGCTCCCATGATCAGCGAGATCTGCGGGATGACGCCGGAGGCCTGCACGTTGCGGTAGAAGATGTCGCCGTAGAGCCCGAGCGAGACCACGCCCTCCTGGATGCGCGCGCCGCCGCCCTCGTTGATGCCGACCAGCGGGCAGCCGGTCTTGAGGGCGAATTCCTGGACCTTGACGATCTTCTCGCCGTACACCTCGCCGAGCGCGCCGCCGAACACGGTGACGTCCTGGCTGAAGACGCACACCGGCCGGGCGTCCACGGTTCCGTAGCCGGTGACCACCCCGTCGCCGTAGGGCCGGTTCTCCTCCAGGCCGAACATGGTCGAGCGGTGCCGGGCCAGCTCGTCGAACTCCACGAACGAGCCCTCGTCCAGCAGCATCGCGACCCGCTCGCGTGCCGTGTGCTTGCCCTTGGCGTGCTGCTTGGCCACTGCCCGCTCCGAGCCGGCGTGGACGGCCTCGTCATAGCGGATTTGCAGCTCGGCGAGCTTGCCGGCGGTGCTGTGCGGATCCAGGGCCGGACCGGGCTGGGTTGCCGGTCCTGCCGCGGCGGGCTCCACGTCAGCACTCATGAGGGGTGAGCCTAGTCCGACAGGCACCGCGCCCACCTGCGGGAGTGACCGACCTCGCGGCCGGGCCGGCCTGACCCGGACCCGCCAACGAGGCGGCGGGCGACAATGAAGCCATGACCCATCCGAGGCAGCAGTCGCGTTCTCCGCTGGACGCCGACGCGGTGACCGCCAGGCTGGCCGGCCGGTGGCTGGTCCAGGCGGTGCCCGAGACCGGCTCCACCAACGCCGACCTGCTCGCCGCCGCGTCGACCGGCGCGCCGGCCGGCACCGTGCTGGTGGCCGAGCTGCAGTCGGGAGGGCGGGGACGGCTGGGCCGCAGCTGGGTGTCACCGGCCGGGGCGGGCCTGACCTTCTCGGTGCTGTTGCGGCCCGCCCCGCCGGTGGCGAGCTGGGGCTGGCTGCCGATGCTGACCGGGCTGGCACTGGCTCGCACGCTGGGCTCGGCTGCCCGGTTGAAGTGGCCGAACGACCTGCTGTTCGGGCCTCGGGGCGCCAAGGCGGCAGGGATCCTGGTGCAATCGGGTGAGGACGCGGTGGTCGTCGGGGTGGGACTGAACGTCTCGACCAGCCAGGCTGAGCTGCCGGTCGAGACGGCTACCTCGTTGTTGATCGAAGGCCACCGCGAGCTCGACCGCGCCGAGTTGCTGGTCGATTTTCTGAGCCGGTTCGACGGCCTGTACACCGCCTGGCAGGCGCACGGCGGGAACGCCGGATCGAGCGGGCTGGCCGGCGGGTACCGGGCCGTCTGCGCGACCCTGGGCAGTGAGGTGTCGGTAGACCTGGGCAGCCACACCCTGTTCGGCCGGGCGCTGGATCTCGATGACGGCGGCCGGCTGCTGGTGCGACCCACCGGCGGCGGGGCGGTGGTGCCGGTGGCTGCCGGAGATGTCACCCATGTGCGATAGTTACTAACATCAACCCTACAAGCGGGGTTGGATTGCGGGGGTCGTGCCGATGCCTTATCCAGAGAAGTTGATCAACGAGGATGAAGAGGTCGTCGAGCACCTTCATCCGCACTGGTTGACGCTGGTTCCGGCGGTGCTGGCATTCCTCGTTGTCTGCGCGTTGACCGGCGTGGGCCTGGCCTTCCTGCCGGACGGGCAGGACGACGCGAGCGTCCGGCAGGGCCTGCTGCTGGCGCTGCTGGCCCTGGCGCTGGTGCTGGTGACCTGGTTGACCCTGGCGCCGATCATCCGCTGGCGTTGCACCCACTACGTGATCACCAACCGTCGGGTGCTGATCCGGCGCGGGGTCTTCCACCACTCCGGACGCGACATCACGCTGGGCCGGATCAGCGATGTGGCCTACGAGCAGAGCCTGTGGGACCGGATCTTCCGCTCCGGCACCCTGCACATCGAGTCCGCCGGTGAGAACGGGCAGGAGACGTTGGTCAACATTCCCGGGGCCAATGACGTCCAGCAGACCCTGAACCGGCTGATCGAGGCCGACACCAGCCGGCGCGAGTATCCGCGGCTGCCCCAGGCCTGAGACGGCTAGGTCAGCTGGCCCCGGCCGGCTTGGCGGCGGCCGCCGGCTCAGGTTCGGCGGCTGTTGCCGGTTGCAGCGCGCCGGATTCGGCGCCGGTCAGGGTCGTGAGCATCTGACGGACGGTGGCCAGTTGGACGTTGATGCTGTCCCGGCGCTGGGTGGCGGCGGCCAGTTCGCGTTCTGACTCCGACCGGATCGCCTCGGCCCGGGCCACCGCCTCGGCGACCAGCTGCTCGGCCTTGCGCTCGGCTTCGGCGATCAGGCCGGCGGTGTCACGGGCGGCGTCGGCCGCGGCGCGGTCAGCCTCGGCCCGTAGCTGGTCGGCGTGCTCACGGGTGATGCCCAGCTGCCGCTCGGCGATCGCGGTGCGCTGCCCGAGATCGTGTTCGGCCTTGTTCCGGCGCTGCACGAGCGCCTGCTCGAAGTCGCTGGCGGCCTGCGCCGCCTGCGCGCGCTGGCCCTCGTAGACGGCTTCGGCCTCGGCCCGGCGAGCGGCGGCGTCCCGAGTGGCCTCGTCGATGATCTGGTCGGCGCCGCGCTGGGCTTCCTCGAGCACCAGGGCCGCGCTTCGGTCGGCCGCGGTTCGGGTCTGCTCTGCGTAGCGATCGGCGTCAGCCATGGTTCGGGCACTGGCAGCGTCCAGCTCGAGAAGTCGCCGGCTCGCCTCGGCCGCCGCGGCGTTGCGGAGCGCGTCAGCCTCCTCGTTGGCCAGCGTGAGGATCTGCCCGATGCGGACGCCGAGATCGCTGAAGCTCGGCCGGCCCGGATGCGAGCTGGCCTCGGCGGCTTGCCGGGCAGCCGCCTCGGAGCTGGTCAGCTCCTGGACCTGGCGGGTCAGCTCGGCCACCTGCCGCTCGGCGGTCTCCGCGGCGGCTGTCAGCTCAGCCAGTCGTCGATCGACCTCGACGGGTTCGTAGCCGCGCATGACCGTCCGGAACGCTTCGCTGCTGCTCTGGGTCATCCGCGGCCCTCATCATCTGCTCGAGTAAGAATTGGCTTTCATCCTCCTCGCCCTCTTCGGCTGCCGTCGCCGCGTCGGCCGGCTGCTCCTCGGCGGTCTCGTCCCGGTCAGCCCAGTTCCAGATCGGCCCGGTCGCGGCTGTCCCCGCGCTGAGCAGTCCCGACCGTTCCAGTCCCGACCGTTCCAGTCCCGACCGGTCCAGTCCCGACCCTGGCGACACGCTGCCGACCGGCTCAACACCGACCGGGCCAGCGCCGACCGGCTCACTCGTCTCCTGCGGCCACCCCTGGTCGCCGGCCAGGGCCTCGATCACCCCTGACAGCTGGCCCAGTTCGGCGGCGATGGCGTTGCGCCGCTCGGTCAGCAGCGCGACCTCGGCCCGCGCCTCGGTCAGCAACTGGTGGGCCAGGACTCGGATGTCATCGGCCTCGGCGCGGGCGTTGCTGACCGCCAGGTTCGCTTGGGCCTTGGCCGCGCGCCGCAACTCATACATCTCCCGCTGCGACTGGCCGACCTGCTCGGCCACCTGCTCCCGAACCGCGCGGGCGCCGGCCTCGGCCTCGGCCAGCCGCCGCTCGGCACGGTCGTGGCGGCCGGCGGCGAGTTCCTCCGCCTGGGCGATCATCACTTCGGCCTGCTGGCGGGCCCGAGCCAGGATGGCTGCCGACTCGCTCGCCACCTCGGCCAGTCGCCGGCTGTTGCTGTCGGCGGCGGCCTGGATGTCGTGCTCCAGTTCGGCGCGTCGCTGGCGCAGGTTGGCCGACGCCGACGCCAGCACACCGCTGAGCCGCAGCCGCGTCCGGCGCAGCGCCGCGGCGGCCTCGGCATGCGCCTGGCCGCGGATCCGGCCGGCTTCCAAGGCCGCGGTGTCGACCAGGCCGGTCACGACCTGCTGCGCCCAGGTGGTCTGCTCGGCGGCGGCAGCCAGTTCACGGGTGGCCTGCTGCCGGGCGTCATCCAGTACGGCTGCCGCCTGCTCGGTGGCCGCGAGCCGGTGGGTTGCCACTTCTCGTTCGGCGTCGGCCAGGCGGTCCTCAGCGGCGGTCAGTAGCAGAGCCGCCTGCTGCTGTGCCTGGTCGAGCACGGTGGCTGCCTGCTGGTCCGCCGCGGTCCGGACGGCGGCGGCTTCGGCCTGCGCTACGGCCAGCAGTTCGCGCAGCTCGCGCTCGTGCTCGCCCCAGGATCGAGTCAGATCCGCCGCGAGGTGGGCATGGCGTTGTTCTGCTTCGCGCTGGGCGCCGAGCAGGATCTGCTCAGCCTGCGCCCGGAACGCGGCGGCGGCCTGCTTGGCCTGCTCCTGCTCGTGCTCCGCTTCGGCGTGAGCCTCGGCGAGAATGTGTTCAGCGGTCTGCTCGGCGGCCGCTCCGACCAGCATCGCCTGGTGGGTGGCGTCGCGGATCAGCGTTTGAGCTTCTTCGTGAGCTTCGTTCAGCCGGGCCCGGGCGGCGGCCTGTTCGTGTCGGGCGGCGGCCAGCGCGTCCTCCAGCGCCACCCGGACGGGATCGGGTCCATCGACGCCGATCCGGTCTGGCGCCGGCCGGGTGTCATGAGGGGTTGGCTCGACGCGGGCATCACCCGGTGCCGAGTCTTCCCCCATGCCAGAGATAGTCGCAGAAGTTTGCCACCAGACCCGTGTTTGCCGAGCCAATCCGGGGGTGCGTCGCGACAGGTGTTGTGGACAAGCGGCGATGCGCGCGGGCATGCTCGCGCGCATGTCCTTCGTCGCCCATCCCCGCGATCCTGACAATCCAGCCGGCGTCCCGCCCGCTCCCCTGGAACTGGCTTTCTTCTCGGTGCGAGAGGTGAAGGAGCGGCTGCCCCCGGATCGCGCCCGCCGGGCACGCTTACCGCTCTGGCAGCTCAGACAGCCCTATGGCTATGTCGCCAAGGACGGCCGGTACTTCGTGGTGCCCGCGCACACCAGCAGTATCGACGCACCCGGCCAGAGCACCGATCTGACCTCAGTACCCGGTTTTCTGTGGGGGATTCTCGGTCCCTATGGCCAGCACCTGCGCTCAGCGCTGCTGCACGACCACCGCTGCGAGGTTGCCAAGCACCCCTGCCTGGCCCATCCCGAAGATCGCGACGCCGCCGGCCGGCCGGTCCCGCCCGGCCGGACCCCGGTGCAGATCCGCGCCGAGGCAGACGATCTCTTTCGCGAGGCGCTGCGTTGTGAAGGCGTCGGCCCGGCGCGCAGGTGGATCTTCTGGGCCGGTGTGTCCTTCGGGCGATTTTTCAACTACAGCAAGTGGCTTGCCATCGAGCTGGTGGCGCTGGTGTTCGCCGTGGCGATCGTCGGCCTGCACGCGCTGACCGTCGCCCTCGGCGGCGGGCCGCCGCGCCTGGACGGCTGGCTGTCGGACTGGCCCTTCTGGTTGGCGGTGCTCGGCCTGGTGGTGCTGATGGCGGTGTTGAAACGCCGGGCGCTGATAATCACCGTTCCGGCCAGCCTGGTCGCGATCGTGGCCTGCCTGGCCGGCGCCGGGCCGGGTGCGTCGCCGGCGCCGCTGCACTCCCTCAACTGGCATGCGGCGGTGGCCGGCGGGCTGCTGCTCGCCGCGCTCGCGGTGGGGGTGCTCACCGACGTGCGGGTCGCCCTGATCGCGATGGTGCTCGCGCCGCTGCTCCTGCCGGTGGTGCTGCTCACCACGCTGGCTCAGATCACGCTGGCGCTGCCGGATCTGATCAGGTGGGCCGCGGGTGGCTACCGGGACGACGAGCCGGTGGTCGGGCCGACACTCGGCCCGCCGAAGTAGCCCGCCCCGACGGCTGGCTGACGCCGGGCGGTCAGGCCTCGATCGGCCCCTTGGCCGCGGCCGGGTCGAGCACCCGGGCCAGGAACGAGCGGGTGCGCTCCTGCCGCGGGTTGGCGATCACCTGCTCCGGACTGCCTTCCTCGACCACCACGCCGCCGTCCATGAACACCACCCGGTTCGCGACCTCGCGGGCGAAGCTCATCTCGTGCGTCACCACCATCATGGTCATGCCCTCGGCGGCGAGGTCACGCATGACCGCCAGCACGTCGCCGACCAGTTCGGGGTCCAGGGCCGAGGTGGGCTCGTCGAACAGCATCACGTCCGGGCCCATCGACAGCGACCGGGCGATCGCCGCGCGCTGCTGCTGGCCACCGGACAGCTGCGCCGGATAGGCGTGGGCCTTGTCCGACAGCCCGACTTTCGCCAGGTTGGCATTGGCCAGTTGCTCGGCCTGGGACTTCGACCGGCGCAGCACCCGGCGCTGGGCGATGGTGAGGTTCTCGAGCACGGTCAGGTGCGGAAACAAATTGAACGACTGGAAGACCATGCCGATCCGGCGCCGGACCGCGTCGATGTCGACGTCCGGGTCGGTGATCTCGACGCCGCCGACGAAGACCTCGCCCGACTGCGGCTCCTCGAGCAGGTTGATGCAGCGCAGCAGCGTCGACTTGCCCGAGCCGGACGGCCCGATGACGCACACCACCTCACCGCGGGCGACGTGAAAGTCGATGCCGCGCAGCACGTGGTTCGAACCGAATGACTTGTGCAGGGCGCGGACGTCGATCGCGGCGTCCTCGCGGCTGCGGCCGGTGTCGGTGTCGGCAGTGGCCGGGTCGAGACTCATGCGTTCGCCTTCGCGTTGCGGGCCTCGAGCCGTCGTGCGAGGTAGCTCAGGGGAATGGTGATGACCAGGTAGCACAGGCCGGCGATCAGGATCGGGGTGATGTTGGCCTTGGTGCTGGCCAAGTCGCGGCCGAACTTGGTGAGCTCGCGCTCGCCGAGCTGCACGCCCAGAAAGAGCACCAGGCTGCTGTCCTTGAACAGCAACACCAGCTCGTTCGTCAACGGCGGCACGATGATGCGAAAGGCCTGCGGAATGACGATGCTGATCATCGCCCGGCTGCTCGACATGCCCAGTGACCGGGCAGCCTCGCGCTGGCCGCGCGGTACGGCCTGGATCCCGGCGCGCACGGTCTCGGCCATGTAGGCCGCTGACACCAGCGCCAACGCCAACGCGACCTTGCCGACGGTGCCGCCCGGGATCTTGGCGCCGGGGAACGCCAGCGGCACCCCGATGCCCACGAAGATGAAGATGAGCAGCGCCGGCAGGCCGCGGAATACCTCGACGTAGGCCGCCGCGAGCCAGCGGTAGGGCGGCACCGACGACAACCGCATCAGGGCCAGCAGCACGCCCAGCACCAGCCCGGCGGCGAAGCCGGTCATGGTGTAGATGACAGTGTTCTTCAGCGCCACCGTCAGTACGCCGGGGAACATCTCGCGGGCGATCTCGCCGCGGGCGAAGTTCTGCCGCAGCGTCTCCCAGTCGGCCAGCGAGGCCAGCAGGACCAGCACCGCCACGAACACCGTGTACTGGACGCCCAGGCTGAGCCGGCGGCGCTGCCGGCGGGTCAGCCGTGACCGGGGCGCGCCGGGTTTACCGCCGGGCTTGCTGCCAGGCGTGGTTTCGGCGCTGGAGGTGCTGGTGGCCATGGGCATCCGTTCGCGGCAGGTCCCGGCGGGCGAGATGCGCGCCCACCGGGACCTCCAGTCCGAGGTCAGCTAGCCGGCTTGGCGCCGATCCACTTGGTGTAGATCGAATCGTAGGTGCCGTCGCTCTTCGCCTTGGCAAGGGCCGCGTTGATCTTGGCGAGCAGCTCGTCGTTGCTGTCCTTCTTGACCGCGAAGCCGTACTGCTCGCCGGTGTCGAGGTTGGCAACGACCTCGTAGTCGGAGTTGGCCGGGTCCTTGAGCCAGCCGTTGACCACCGGCAGGTCCTGCACGATCACTTCCACCTGGCCGCTGCGAAGGCCGTTGAGCTCGGCGTCGGAGGTCTCGAACGACACCGGGTCGATGCCCTTGCCCTTTACGTAGTCCTCGCCGGTGGTGGAGGCCTGCGAGCCGAACTTCTTGCCCTTGGCCGTCTCGAGGGAGGTGATGCCCGAACCCTTCTTGGCCAGCAGCGCCTGGGTGGCGTCGAAGTACGGCTCGGAGAAGTCGAGGTTGGCCTTGCGCTCCTCGGTGATCGTCATGCCGGCCGCCGCGACGTCGCACTCGCCGGCGTTGAGGGACGCACCGGTCTTGATGTTCTCGAACGGGGTGTCGACGATCCCCTGCTTGACGCCGAGGTCCTTGGCGACCAGGTCGATGAGGTCGACGTCGAAGCCGACCACCTTGCCGTCCTGCGCGGACTGGAACGGCGGGTAGGGCAGGTGCGTGCAGGTCGTGAGCTCGCCCGCCTTGATGAGTTTGATGCCGCTGTCCTTGCCGGCGTCGGTGGGCTCGTCGTCGCTGCTTCCGCAGCCGGCGAGCAGGACGAGCGCGCAGACGGCGATGGCCGCGCGCGCCATGAACGTACGGTGCATGGATGCTCCCGGGGTGCGTTAGGAAAGGGCCATCCTTGCATCAGGAGGCGCTTTCGGCCGGCAGGTCCGCCAGATGTCTGTGCGAGTGTTGCGCGCTTTATCCCCAGTATTTTGCCCAACGTCACCAGCTCCTTTGTATACACGCCAGGCGGACAGGAAACGCTTCTACCGGCTAGCGTCATTCGCTTAACCGACACGGCCACGGGGGTTGTGCCACCGGCGCGCGTTGCGGCTTTCCGCGTCCGACGGATGTGGAGATTCGCTGGGAGGGTGCGTTTCACATGAAGCTGTTGCACATCATCGCCACGCCACGAGCTGCCCGATCGAGCACCCTGCAGGTCTGAACGCGTTCCTGCAGCGCCTGCAGAGCAAGCGGCCGGAGTCGGAGGTGCGCTCCCGGGACCTGTTCGCCGAGGAGCTGCCCCCGGTCGACGGCCAGAACATGGATTCGAAATACCGGCTGATGGTGGGCCGGCCCATCGATCCCGACCACGCCGAGTCCTGGACGCACATCGAGGCGCTGATCGAGGAGTTCCTGGCCGCCGACCTCTACCTGGTCACCGCGCCGATGTGGAACTTCAGCATTCCGTACGCGCTCAAGTACTACATCGACGCGATCGTCCAGCCCCGTTACCTGTTTGCCTACAACGAGCACGGCGTGCCGGTCGGCCTGGTGCACGGCAAGAGAATTGTGTGCATCACCAGCCGAGGCGGGGATTATTCGCTGGAGAGCCCGATGCATGCCTTTGACGCCGAGGAATCATATCTGCGCCAAATATTTGGGTTCGTGGGAATAACCGACTTTCATTGCGTGAACGCGCAGCCAATGGATCAGTCACCCACCGTGCGCGCCGCGGCGATCGAATCCGCCAAGCAGGCGGCCTGTTCGCTGGCCGACGAGCTCGCCGACGCCTACACCCCGGCCTAGGGCGCGCCGGGCGCCTCAGCTATTAGATTCCACCCATGACCGTTCCCCAGATGTATGTCTCGGTGTCGCGCCTACGGGTAGCGGTTGACCGCTCCGATGAGCTGATCGCGGCCTTCACCCAGCGTGCGGGCCTGGTCGAGAATCATGATGGCTTCGTCGATCTGCAGGTCTGGCGTTCTGACCGCGACCCGGCTGAGGTGCTCATGGTCAGCAGGTGGCGTGACCGAGACTCCTTCAAGGCTTACATGAAGAGCGAAGACCACCGAGTGTCCCACGCGCGGATGGACCCCGGTTTGAAGAACGCGATCAAGCTCGAACGGCTTGAGCACCTGCAACAGACCTATGAGGTGGTCGCTCAGTGAGCGCACGCGCACTGCTGCCACCCAGCGGCGGCGACGCTGCGCCCCTGTCAGCTGTCCTCGCTGATGGCCAGCCGTTGGATCTCGTCGTCCTGGCCACCGAGATCTGCCGCCGCTACCGCGAGGAGTTTCCTGACGAGGAGCAGCGGTACGCAGCGGCCGGCAACGCCTGGTGTGTCCACGACAACCAGCACCTGCTGAGCTGGGCCGTCGAGGCGGTCAACGACGAGAGTGACATGAGAGACGATGTCGCGTGGTTGGCCAGCGTGCTGGAGTCACGTGGTTTTCCGGTCGAACGACTAGCGCGAAATCTTGACCTTGCCGGCGACCTCGCCGGTGAGCGGATCGCTGGACAGGGCAGTGATCGGGTGTCGGGCGTTCTCAGGGACGCAGCCGAATTCGTCAGGTCCTACGGCAGCTTTCGCGACTGGGTCTTGGTGACCTGACCGGGGGCAGACTTGATGAGAGACGCCAACCTGACCTCGACCGGCACTCGGAGGTCCTCGAGGATCTGCGGAGCCTGCCACACGGTGAGATAGGCGTCGCGGGTGGCGCGGTAGGCGTCGTCTCCCGAGGTGGCCGCCCGCAAGGCGTAGGCGTAGACGATGGCCGAGGTCGCGTCATACAGCTCCATCAGGGCGACCGAGTCACCTCCCTGCAGTCGGGAGGCGATCTCGGCGTGCCAGCGTCGCGACCGGATTGTGGCCGACATGGGTGTCAATGCCTGGGAGCGCAGTGCAGGGAGGTGTGTGGGCCGGGCAGGAACGTGCGCCGGCCGGACGCTGTTCCGGTCTCGGTCCCGGGGGCGACCGGGGGCGCCATCGCGGTGAGACCGGCGGGCAGCTCGAGCACTCCGGCGTCGACGACGTCCACGGCGATGTCATGAATCTTGCGGTGACTGTGCTGGCTGACTCGACGCAGGAGGTCAAAAGCGTGGTCGCCGGTCAGCTTGTGGTTGGCCATGATGATTCCGATGGCGATGCCGATCTGGCGATTGGTCGTCAACGCGACGCCGAGGTTGTCGACCTTGGTCTGCAGGGCCGTCGCCAGCTCGGCGAGGCGCTCGCGCTCGATCAACGTCACCGCTCGCTCGACGACGAGTTGAGCGAGCACGCGATGGCTGGGACCGGGACGCTCCGTGTGGAAGGCCAGCGTCAGCACGCCCTGGTAGTCGAGGACGCCTTCGGTGCTCATGCCGAGTATCGGGGTGAGCACCGCATCGTGGCTGACTACCTGCCTGCCTGCCATCGCCTCCCTGACCAGGGCGGAATCCTCCGGGTCGGCCGCGCTCCACGGCCATTTGGTCAGGTAGGCCTGCTGGTCAGCGGTCTTGAGAGCGACAGTGGCCGCATCGCAGATCAGGGGCACGCACAGCCGGGCGAGGCTGGTGAACACGACCGCGGGTTCGGCAGAAGCCACCAGGCCATCCAGGGCCCGGAGGATCGACCCCAGGTCCGAGCCCGCCTCAGCGGACGAGCGGTGCTCGAGAAAGTGCGCGGGTTGAGTGCTCATGGCAAGCCTCCGGGTGTAGTTCCAGTCGATGCCAGCTGGCGCCGTGCTGAAGTGGGGTTCAGCGTCGGGCGTCCTGCTGTGCCCCTCTGAATGGTGCCCCGAAGCGGTGGTCAAAAGCCGTTCTCAAACTATGCATCGTGGTTCTTACCCGATCGATCCCTTGTTGGCGCCGCCGCGCGCTCGTGAGGATGGGTGGGCCAACCACCGAGAGGAATCCCGTGTTCTGCCTTCCCGCCGCGCCGCCGCCCTACGGCCGCCGCGACGAGGCGCGCTAGATGGGTCAACAGCAGCCCCTACGGGGAACCCCAACCGGCCCGGCCGAGCTGCCCGCGGAGTTCGCCGACCGGTTTCTGCGGGCGTTCCGGCGCGATGATCCGACGACGATGCGACGGGTGCTCGAACAGGCCACCGAAGCATGTGGCTTGGGCGGCTGCCTCGACGATGTGCTGCTGCCGGGGATGCGCGCCATCGGAGCCCTCTGGCAGAGCGGGCAGTGCGGCATCGAGAAGGAGCGGCTGGCCACCGAATGCGCGCGGGCGTGGCTGCAGAGTCACGAGGTACTGGTGCCCGCACCTGATCGGGGCCCACCCGTGGTGCTGGCCTGCGGGCCGACCGACCAGCACAGCCTCGCCCTGGAGGCGCTGGGCATCCTGCTGCGCTACGAGGGGCAGGAATGCCGCCTGCTCGGGGCCCGGGTGTCCACCAGAGCGCTCGTCACGGCCATCCGAGCCAGCCTTCCCGCGGCTGTCGTGATCGTGTCGCATCTACGCGCCAACCGTAACCGCGCCGCTGAATCGCTTCGCCTGGCCCACGAACAGGTACCCGAACTGTTCTACGCCGGGGACGCCTTCGCGACCGCCAGACTGCGACGCAACCTCCCCGGGACCTATCTCGGAACCCGGCTGCAGACCGCGTCCTCGCTCATCCTGCGATCAGCGGCCAGGACGGAACCTGCGAGCTGAGCATCGGATAGACGCTGGCACGTCCGCGTGCGAAGCTGGGCGGGTTCCACCTCATACGCCGGTCCCCCTCTTCTTCGACGGACACCCCGATGAGCAGCACCCCGAGCGGCCCACCACCAGACGGGTCCAACAGATCCGCCGGGTCCGGACTGATGCCGGTTTCCGACGGTGACGAGGAGCCGCACAACGCGTTTCCCGGTGTGCCGATCGCCGAGGCGGCGCGCCAGCTCGGGGTGCCCATGCCGACGCTGCGCTCCTGGGAACTGCGCTACAACATGCCTGAGACGGTCCGCGGCGTGGGCAAGCACCGCCGGTACTCCACCGCGGAGCTGCACGGCCTCCGGCTGATGCGCGATGAGATAGCCCGGGGCAAGCGGGCCAGCCAAGCCGCCCAGTCGGTGCGCGAGTTGCTCCGGCTCACCGGCACCGCCAGCGAGTTCGTCAACGACGTGCTGGCCGCGTCCAAACGCTCGGACCCGGTCGCGGTGCGCGCGCCCCGGACCCGGGCCCAGGGCGCCCTGGGCCTGGCGGCCTGCCTGGACGACGTGCTGCTGCCGGCGATGCGGCAGGTCGGGCTGTGGTGGCAGACCGGGCGTTGCGACGTGGAACAGGAACACCTCGCCACCGAGGCATCGCGGGCCTGGCTGGAGACCCTGGCCGCCTATGCCCCGGCGCCTGCCCGGCCGACACCCATCGTGCTGGCGTGCGGGCCGACCGATCTGCACACCATCGGGTTGGAGGCGCTGGCGACCCTGCTTCGCTACCAGCAGTGGACCGTTCGCCTGCTGGGGGCCAAGACCTCCGTACCCGCTCTGGAGACCGCGATCCGAGCGACCGGCGCCGGGGCTGCCGTCATCGTCTCGCACCTCAACTCCGGTCGCGCCCGCGCCATCCAATCACTGCACGCCGCGAACGTCCTGGGCGTCGAGGTGTTCTACGCGGGCAACGCCTTCACCTCGACCCGAAGCCGCCGCAACCTGCCCGGCACCTACCTGGGCACGCGGCTCCAGGACGCGTGCAAGCTGATCGACAGCGCGCTCGGCTGATCGAACGTGCGCCGCCGGCGCGTGGGTCAGGTGGGCTGCTGACCGTCCGGATAGCCGTATTCCTCGTCGGTGACCAGCTCGCCCCAGGTGGTCTCCTCGCCATCGGGGTCGCCGTCCCAGATCACGGTGTGCGCCATGAATTGGTCAGGTGCGGCGCCGTGCCAGTGCCACTCGCCCGGCGAGGCCCAGACGGCGTCGCCGGGGCGCAGGACGGCGACCTCGCGGCCGCGGGACTGGGTCAGGCAGATCCCTTCGGTGACGTGCAGGATCTGCCCGTAGGCGTGGGTGTGCCAGGCCGTCCGCGCGCCCGGCGCGAACCGGACGGTGTTGACCCGGAGCCGCGAGGGCTCCTGGCCCCGGGCGATGACGTTGAGGTGCACGTCACCGGTGAACCACTGGGGCGGGCCCTTGATGGTCGGCTGCTTCTGCAAGATCTGCACGGTGTCTCCTTCAGAGCTGTCGCGATATCGACTAGAGGGGCAGAACCCCGTCCGGCGATACCGCGGGCCGACCAGCGGTGTGCTGTCCTCACCGCGCCGGCCAAAGGGCTCTCAGCGCACCGCCAAGTCATCGAACTGCCAAGTCATCGAACTGCACCGACTTCACCCCGGTGTTGGCGCTGCCCCGGTTGAGCGAGACGAATAACTGACCCGCCGTGGTGACGGACGTGTCCGTCACGCTGGCGCGCCAGGCTGCCGGTTCGACCTGACCATCTGCCCAGATCTTGTACTGGATGGTCGAACCGGACACCCGCAGCCTCAACCACTGGCGTCCGGAACCCACCTGCTGGGCGCCGCTGGTCGTGTTGAGGTTCGTGGTGGTTCCGGCGACCGTCTTCTTGATGGTGACCGACGAGGAGTTCGACGCCAGTTCCAGGCCGTAACCGGTGGTGGGGCGGTAGCCGTTGCGCCACCCGCCCGAGCCGCGGACGAAGACGCTGAGATAGCCGACCGGCGTGCCCGCGTTCCAACGGTAGGAGAGGGTGGTGTCGCTGTCGGCCCGGGCGGTCAGCCCGGTCAGCTGCGCTCGGGCGTACGCGCCGGCGGTGTCGCTCACCGCCAATTGCCCGGTGCCTCCTTGCCTGGTCACGCTGCCCGAGACCGCGCCGGAGGCCCAGGCCGGCCCCCACACCGAACCGTCAGCGCCGGTCCACGTCTCGGAGAACGACGTGTCGGCCGCGGTGGTGACGCCAAGGGTGTTTCCGGCCGGCCCGACGTTGCCGGCGGCGTCCAGCGCCTGGACCGTGTAGGAGTAGGTCGTCGCCGGTGCGAGGCCGGTGTCGGTGAAGCTCAGGCCGGTGACCGTGCCTGGCAGGACCGTCCCGTTGCGGGTCAGGCGGTATCCGGTCACGGCTACGTTGTCGTTGGCCGCTCCCCAGTGCAGGGTGAGTTGGGTGGTGCCGACGGCCGACGCCGTCAGGGCGCCTGGCGACGAGGGCGGCGTGGTGTCCGGTGGCGGGCTGGTGGTGGAGTTGACCTTTCCGGGTGTTCCGGTCACAGCGGAGTTGGCCGTCCAGCTGGAGGCCAGCGCGTTGTCGCTGGACCAGTCCTGCAGTTCCAACGACGGGCCCGCGCCGGCGGCCGCGGCGGGCCAGGGATCGGCGGCGGAGTAGGTCACCGTGTCGACGACGCGCTCGCCCTGACGCAACGTGAGCGTCCCGCCGGCGTCGTCCAGGCTCGTGGCGTACTGGCCGGCGACGAACCTGCCCCCGCCCGGATAGGCCGCCCGGAACGAGGTGTCCTTCTTGACCACGACGGCGTAAGCCTGCGGCAGCAGCACCGTGCCGGGCTGGATGGTCAGTCCGGCGCCGTCGAGTGTCCAGCCGGAGATGTCGACGGACTCGCTGGGGGAGGGGTTGTACAACTCCACGTACTCGGCGTCGGCCGCCCCGGCGGGCTGATACATGATCTCGTTGATGACCACCTCGGGAGCCGAGGACTGCGATGCCGGCACCGGCTTGCCCGCTCCGGAGTTGGCGCTCACCACATTGCGCCGGTCGGTCACTCCGGTCACGAAGTTGGCGCGCGAGGCGCTGGGCGTGTAACCGCCCCAGAGCGCGCGGTCGAGGTTCCAGTCGCTCAGGTACGGCCCGCTGATGGCGTCCCACTGCTGTTCATAGCTGGGTGGCGTCAGCAACTGGTCGGCCAGCGTGCGAAGACGCCGGTGGAACATCTCGCGCAGATCGGGATAGCCCAGCATCGCCCTGGTGAAACGGTTCGAGGTGTCGGGGGTGAGGAACTCGCCCTTGCCGTCGATGGCGTCGGTGGTGAAGGTCCAGTTGAGGTCCCAGTGCCACATCTCCCACCGGCCGGTGCCCTCGGTGTCCCTGGCGACCCACCAGTTGTACCAACCGGAGTCCGCATGCCGCATAACACTGTTGATGGCCATGTAGTTGATCATCACGGGGACGTTGACGTTCTGGTCGATCCAGGCGCGCTGGGTGGTCGAGGCCGGGGCGTCGAGGAACTGGCTGAGTGTCCAGACGTCGGTGTAGTCCTCGTCCTCCCTGGTCTTCTTGTCCAGCCACGGCTCGGGCTGGCACAGGGGGCAGCCGGCGGAGGTGGTGGCAGCGAGCACGGCCGGTGACGAGGTCCTTGCCAGCGAGCCGCCCTCACCCTTGTAGATGGACCACTTGGAGACGCCCTGGGCGTCTCGCCAGTCGCCGTCCTCGAGCTCCATGACCTTGCCGACGCTCCAGAACTGACCGTTGCGCTGGGTGCGGACCGGCAGGATGGCCAGCCGGCGGGCGCCCGCGGCGCCGACGGTGTTCCAGGAGACGTCGGCCAGTGGCTCGGCTTCGCCCATGATGGCGAACTCGTCCAGCGGGTACGGCAATCTCGCGCCCATGTCGAAGTCGTGCCCCGAGGGCATCTCGACCTTCCAGGCCACCTTGGGACGCGCGCGGCTGGTGTTGCCCCGAATCCGCATCGCGACGTTGTCATAGACGATTCCGTCGTAGGAGATCACCGCCGGCCCGGTCACGTTGTCGTAGCGGTGGTTGGCCAGCAGGTCGTTGTAGACCGCGTCCTCCATGAACCACTCCACGACCGGCAGGTTGGTGCTCACGGCCGGGTTGCGGACCACGAAGCCGGCGTAGTTCACGGTGTCGCCCGCAGCCGGGTAGGAGAAACCCTGATCGTCTCCGGCCGTGGCGTCGATGCGGTACCTGACCAGGTTGCCGGCCGGCTGCCCGGGGATGGTCGCTGCGAACATGCCGTCGCCGCTGCCACCAGGGCTGGCGGCGTCATCGAGCATGGGGACCTGCGCGTCCGCGGCGAACATGACCTTGTAGGACACGGTCGCGGTGGACCCGATCGGCAATCGCGCGGTGATCAGCACCGGCTCAGCCGGAGCGGGACGCTGAGGAGTCGCCTGGACCGCGGTCGCCCGGGGCGGTGGCGCGGTGCCGTCGAGTGAATTCACCGCACCCGGCGTCCCGCCGGTGACGGTGGAGGCGCCCCAGTTCTCGGCAAGGGTGTTGTCATACATCAGGCCACGCAGCTCGAGTGAGGGACCGGTGCCGTCGGGCGCGGGGGGCCAGGGCGCGGCATCGGCGTAGCTGACCGTGTCGATGACAGCGGCGTCGGCGTCGACCAGGGTGATCGTCTCGCCGCCGTTGCTCAGGTTTCCGGAGTAAGCGGCGACGGGCGCGAACCCGTACAACGACTGGAACCGCGCGGCGTCCTTGGCCACCACGGCATGGCCACCGGCGGGGATGGTGGTGCCCGCGGGGAGGACCACGGTGATCCCGGCTGTGAAACTCCAGCCGGAGACGTCGACCTCGGCGGCGCCGGTGTTGGTCAGTTCCAGGAAGTCGTCGGTGTCCAGGTCAGTGCCGGCGTGATAGTGCAGTTCTGAGATCACCACTCCACCCGGTTGGGCGAAGGCCGGCGTGTTGACGCTGAGCGCGCCCACGGCCATCGCGCCCGCCGCGATAACAGAAATGATCAGACGTGCGCGGCGCATTGCCATCGTGCTTCCCCCCGGTCGGTGCATCGAACATAGCGCCGAACACACATCGGGGGGCCGGTTTGAAATAGCCTGCTTTGAGTAGTCGATTCGCTACCGAATGCTTCTAGAAACATAGGGGCATACCGCGACGATAAGGGCCACGCGGCTCTTACAGCGCTCCTCGGGTGTGCGGGTCAAATGTCTGACTTGACGGGCTGGCGGTCACACCGGCTAGCGTGCATTCATGGACCTATTGCGCAAGAAGCGGGTTGAGGATCTGCTGTCCCAGGGCGCCGACGAAGGCACTGGCCTGCGAAAGCGGCTGGGACCGGTGGACCTGACCGGCTTGGGCGTCGGCGTGGTGATCGGCACCGGCATCTTCACGCTCACCGGGATCGAGGCGAAGAACCACGCCGGTCCGGCCGTGGTCATCTCGTTTCTCATCGCCGGCGCGGTGGCCCTGCTGGCCGGGCTCTGCTACGCCGAACTCGCCTCCGGAGTCCCCACCGCCGGCAGCGCTTACAGCTACGCCTATGTCAGCCTCGGCGAGCTTGTCGCGTGGATCATCGGTTGGGACATGATCCTGGAGTTCGCGCTGGGCGCCGCGGTGGTCGCCCGGGGCTGGTCGGGGTACCTGCAGAACCTCTTCTCGCTGCCGCCCTCGCTCTTCGGCGATGAGGCGACAGTCAACGTCGGGGCCATGGCGATCACGCTCGTGCTCGGCGTCGTCGCCGCACTGGGCATCAGGGAGTCCGCCAGGGTCACCAACGCGCTGGTGATCATCAAGGTGGCGATCTGCCTGTTCATCATCATCGCCGGCGCGTTCTTCGTGAAGCTGAGCAACTGGAGCCCCTTCGTGCCGGAGTCCGCGGGCTCCGTCAACGCCCCGCAGGGGTCGGAGCGGACTGTGGCGCAAGCCGTGTTCGGCCTGCCCCCGGAGGCGTTCGGCATCGGTGGCATTCTCACCGCGGCGGCCGTGGTGTTCTTCGCCTACAGCGGTTTCGAGGCGGTGGCGAACATGAGCGAGGAGACCCGCAAGCCGTCCCGGGACCTGCCACTGGGCCTGTTGGGAACGCTTGCCATCGCCACCGTCCTCTACATGGGGGTGGCGATCGTGGTCACCGGCATGGTGAGCTACGGCCAGCTCGATGTGGACTCGCCGCTGGCCTCGGCCTTCGACACGGTGGGGGCCAGCTGGGCAGGCACCCTCATCTCTATCGCCGCGGTCGCCGGCCTGACCTCGGTCATCCTGGTCTGCATCATCACCATGGGACGGATCGGTTTCGCGATGGCCCGCGACGGCTTGCTGCCCAGGTCGGTGGGCGCCATCCACCCCAGATTCGGCACCCCGGTGCGCATCACCGCCGCCATGACGGTCGCGGTGACCCTGCTCAGCGGCTTCGTCTCGCTGGAGTCCCTGGCCAACCTGGTCAGCATCGGGACGCTGTTCGCGTTCCTCATCGTGTCAGCGGCGATCCCGATCCTGCGCCGGACCGAAGCCGGGATCAAGCGCCCCTTCCGGGTGCCGTGGTCCCCGTTCATCCCCATCCTGTCCATGCTGGCCTGCCTCTACCTGATGACGAACCTGACCATCGCCACCTGGCTACGGTTCGCGGCGTGGTTGGCGCTCGGCCTGTTGATCTATCTGCTCTACGGATACCGCCATGCCCGGCTGTCCCAGGGCGGACGGTCCGCCGGCCCCGAAAAGGTCGGCCTGTCCAAGGGCGGAGCGCGCACCTGAGCCCGTCCGGGCTGACCGCTGTCCGTCGACGCGCCTGATCTGCCGTTCGGCTCGTTCCGGCACACTGCGATCCGGGATGTCACATTCGCGACCCCGGCGGTGCTGTAAGGGTATGGACCTGATTCGGCGAGGCGGAGCTGCGGCCTCGGCAGTCCTGGCGGCTCCCGACGCGGTCGCCGGCGCTGCCGGGCGGCGGGACGGGAGGACGGAGCGCGTGTCGGGTTCGGTCCGCGGCGCCGTGCGCGCCGACCTGGACGAGATCTTTCGCCGCGACTATCAGCAGGTGGTCGGCGTGGCTGCCCGGGTGCTGGGCTCGCGGGACCAGGCCGAGGACGTCGCCCAGGACGTCTTCCTGTCCTTCAGCCGCTCCTCGGTGCCGGCCGGGGACGCCCGCGGCTGGCTTTTCGTGGCCGCCGCCCACACCGCGCTGAACCTGCTCCGCTCGGGGCGCCGTCGCGCGTCGCGGGAGGAGACCGTCGCCGCGACCCAGGACGGCGTCGTGTCCGACGTCGCCGAGGTGGTGGTGACGCTCGAGGAGCGCAGCCACGTTCGGGCGGCGCTGGCCCAGCTGCCCCGCAAGCAGGCAATGGCCCTGGTGCTACGGCACAGCGGCCTGAGTTACGCCGACGTCGCCGCGGCGCTCGACATGTCCCCCGGCAGCGTCGGCACCACCGTGCGACGCGCCGAATCCGCTCTGCGCAAGGAGTTGAACCGTCATGGGTCATCTGACTGAAGGCGTGCTGCGCCGGCTGCTCGACGAGCCGGCCGGGGTGTCTGACGCCGACCGCCAGCACGTCACCGGCTGCCCGCAGTGCCTGAGCGCGCTGGCCGCCACCCGCTCCGACGCCGCGCTGGTCGGCGCGGCGCTGACCAGCGAGGCCGGCGCCGACGTCGATGTCGACGCGGCCTGGCGGCGGCTGTCGACCGCGCTTCCCGCCGCCCGGCCCGCTCTCCAACCCGAGCGGGTCCCCGCGCCGGCCCGCGCCGGCCGGGTGCGGGAGTTGCTGCGCCGTCCGGTGGTCGCGGCCCTGGCCGTCGCCCTGGTCTTCGCCGGCGCGGGCACCGCCGCCGCCAACGACTGGCTGCCGATCTTCCGGACCGAGAAGATCGCTCCGGTCAACCTCAGCGCCGCCGACCTCATCGCGCTGCCCGACCTGAGCGCGTACGGCAAGCTGGAAGTGACGGACGAGCCGGACGTGCGCGAGGTCGCCGATGCGGCGGCCGCGGCGGCCCGGAGCGGCCTGGACGTGCCGGAGGTGACCCAGCTGCCCCGCGGGGTCAGCGGCGAGCCGGTCTACCAGGTGGGCGGCAAGGTGAGCGCCACCTTCACCTTCTCGGCCGAGCGCGCCGCCCAGGCCGCCGGCCAGGAGGGCCGGACCCTGCCGCCTCCGCCGCCCGGCCTGGACGGCAGCTCGGTGCGGCTGGTCGCCGGCCCGGGCGTGGCCCTGACCTGGAAGTCCGACGCGGGGGCGCCCGCCCTGCTGGTGGGTCGCGCCGTGGCGCCCACGGCGTCCTCCTCGGGTGTCCCGTTCGAGGTGGTGCGCGACTACCTGCTGTCGCTTCCCGGGTTGCCCGACAACGTCGCCGAGCAACTGCGCGCGTTCACCGCGGACGGCTCCACGCTGCCGCTGCCGGTGCCCGCCGATGAGGTCACCAGCAGGCCGAGCAAGGTGAACGGCGTGCCGGCCACGGTGCTGCAGACCCGCAACGGGATGCTGGCGGCCGTGGTGTGGGTGGCCGATGGCGCGGTGACCGCGGTGGCCGGTTCGCTGGATGATGATGAGGTGCTCTCGATCGCCCGGGGCCTGAAGTGACGGCCGACCTCGACGCCGTAGGCGCCGCGCAGCGCGAGGCGGCGCAACTGGTCGCCGGCCTGCCGGCCACGCCGGCCGTCTGGTGCTCGGGCCTGCGCAAGCGGTACGGCAAGCGCCAGGCCGTCGAGGACGTGTCCCTACAGGTGGGCCGCGGCGACGTGGTCGGGCTGCTCGGTCCGAACGGGGCGGGCAAGACCTCGGTGATCAAGATGCTGCTGGGCCTGGTCCGTCCCGACGCGGGAGAGGTGATGCTGCTCGGGCGCTCGGCTGCCGACCCGGCCGCGCGGGCCCGGGTCGGCTACCTGCCCGAGCTGTTCCGGTACCAGCCGTGGTTGAGCGCGTCCGAGGTGCTGACCTTGCACGTCCGGCTGTCCGGGATCGAGGTGAGCGCCCGGGCGCAGCAGGAGTGCCTGGCGTTGGTGGGCCTGGCCGAACGGGTCGGCGACCGGGTGGGCGGCTTCTCCAAGGGGATGCAGCAGCGCCTCGGGCTGGCGGTCGCCCTGGTGGCCGGGCCGGAGCTGGTCGTGCTGGACGAGCCGACCAGCGCGCTGGACCCGCTCGGGCGGGTCGACGTGCGCGACATCGTGCTGGAGCTGAAGTCGCGTGGCGTGGCGGTGCTGCTGAACTCGCACCTGATCGGCGAGGTCGAGCGGGTCTGTGACCGGGTGGTGATCCTGGACCGGGGGCGGGTCGCCGCGTCGGGCACGCTCGCCGAGCTGCTCGGCCAGCGGGAGCTGAAGCTGCACCTGACCGACCTGCCTGCCGCGGCGCAGGCGCGGCTGGCCGCGACCGGGATCCTCGAGCGGTCCGGCGACTGGTTCACGGTGGCGCTGCCGGCCGACGACGACGGGACGGCCGTTCCTGACCTGGTGCGTGACCTGGCCGCTCTCGGGGCGCGGGTGCACGCGGTCGAGCCGGCCCGGATCACCCTGGAGGAGCGGCTGCTCGGCATCCTGCGAGCGGGCGCTGACGCCCGGGCGGAGGATGGGCGATGACGACCGTGCTGACCATCGCCGCGCTCACCCTGCGTGAGGCGGCCCGCCGGCGGGTGCTGTTCGCCCTGGCCGTGCTCACCGTCGTGCTGCTCGGGCTGAGCGGCTGGGGGTTCTCCCGCCTGGCCGCGGAGTCGGGCGGCAGCGCGCTGACCAGCGGCGAGGCCAGGCTGACGGCGTCCATCGTGCTGAACCTGGTGATGTTCGGCTACAGCCTGATCGCGGCGCTGGGCACCGCCTTTCTCGCCGGCCCCACGCTGTCGGGCGAGACCGAGTCGGGCATCGCGCTGGCGCTGCTGGCCCGCCCGATCCGCCGGTCGCAGTTTTTGCTGGGTAAGTGGCTGGGGCTGGTGGCCTTCGGCAGCGGCTTCGTGGTGCTCGCGGGCCTGGCCCAGTGCCTGGTGGTCAAGGCGACGGTGGATTACTGGCCGCCGCAGCCAGTGGCCGCCCTGGCGTTGCTGGCCGCGCAGACCACGGTGCTGCTCACCCTGGCGGTGCTGCTCTCGACGGCGATCTCTCCGATGGCTTCGGGCGTGGTCGCGGTCGGGTTGTTCTGCACGACCTGGGTGGCCGGCGTGGTGGGCGGCGTTGGGGCGTCGCTGGGCAACGAGGCGGTCGCCCGGGTGGGCACCGTGTCGCGGATGCTGCTGCCCACCGACGGCCTGTGGCGCGGGGCGATGAACGCGTTCCAGGACCCGTCGGCGCTGGCGGTGTTCGGCGGCGCGGACGGCGAGGCGTTTCCGTTCCTGAGCGCGGCGCCGCTGACGCTGGGTTACCTTGCCTGGGCCGCGGTGTGGGTGGCTCTGGTGTGGGGGCTGGCGGCGACGTCCTTCGTGCGCAAGGACCTGTGATCGGTTAGGAGTCGGTGTCCGCTCGAAAATCTGCCAAGTTCACCACGGAGCCCACCTCAAAGGTCACCGTTCCTGGCCCGTAGATCTCCAGCTTCTCAACCAGGCGCCGGGGTATCTCCGGCGTGTCCGAGGTATAGAGGATGCGCATCCCGGTGGCGTAGTCCGGCCCCCAGCTGTGGAGCCTGATTCCGGCAGCCTTGAACTCAGGCGCCAGAGCGTAGATCAGGTCCATCAGGTGCTCGATCTCCGTCGCGCTCAAAGCGGCGGCCTCGAAGACGATCGACACCCCCTCAGGCGCGAGAGCCAGGTATCGCTGAAGGTCAAAATCGTCATGCGTCAATGACTTGCGGTAGATCTGCAATCGGGCGTTGCGCACGTCTGTGTAACTGACGGTGTACGCGGGATCGTTCTTACCGACTTCGTCTGCCGCGGTGGCTACCCGGCCGATCACTTCTTGGAGCGCCCAGTCGATGTCCGCACCTTCTACCGCGGGATTCTCGTTCACGGTCGCCTTCTTCGCTGAGGATGGTGTCGGTACCGGTTGACCCGGAGCGCGTACGGGCCCAGCTGCGCTAACGCCGGTTGTAAGCACTAGGCACATCGACATGCCTATGCATAACAGAGCGCCCTTTTTCATTTGTCCCCAGTTTCAGGCCGGTTAGCCGAAGTATGAATAGAGAGTATTTGATAGCCGCCTTAAGAGTCAACGGGTGCTTTTGATCGAGGCTTACGCTGCACAGCTCCAGGCAACCACGAGCCGCCAAGAGTGTCGTTGTGAGATCACTTGATCTGACCTGAATCTGATAGTGCCCACGGTCGACCAGGGCGGTGGCAATCAGTGCACTCCGAGAAGCGGCCATCGATGAGGGAGATACAGCAATGAGCTCGCGTCCTCGGTCGGGGCCTGCCATGCGCCTGAATACGGTCCGCCTTAAGCTACCAGGTGCCGGCAATTTCCTGAATGCCTACGTCCTTTTGATTCGACGGAACTCAATTTCATTAATTCCAGTCACACACCCTTCATCGAATTCGATTTCAAGCAGGCACATGACCTCCTGGCGAGTCCACCACTTCGGCTTCCACTGTTGCTGTACGAAGTATTGAGCAGCCGCAGCCGTGCCATACGTGTGAACTCCGGAAAAGACGAGGCATCTACCCCTCTCCGAACTCCAGGGATTTGCCACTCGGAGAATCAGGGCGTAGTCCTTCTTCACTTGTTGGAGGCTGCCATCGATTTGTAGCCCTCCGAAGGACCGCCAGCTTGAGTCAGGCATGCGAAGCGAGATCCGGTCGCCGCTGATAGTGGGATGCCCATGTTCTTGTTTCACTCCGAGCCTCTCGCTGCACTTGACCAGCAGCTTCCTGGTTGCTTCGTTTCGACTCGGCCCCCCCATCGAGACGAAACTACTGCGCAACTCCGATACTTTTAGATCCTTTTCGGCTAGGCGTACATCAATAGGATCGCGCCTGCGTCTCCAGTAGGCTCGAGTCAACGAAGGAGTGACTGCTGCGATCGCTTGAACTGGCCCTAGCCCTACAACTGGAAGCCGATAGGCACGGGTTTCAACGGAATCGCGCGCTGGAACAAAGAAAATGACGTAGTCGGAATTATTGGACTTAGGAATTTGCCATAGTCGTCGAGCCGGCACTATGGATGCCAGCGTAGCTAGCGCTGCCAGTATTATCGCGGCACCAACGTTAGACGCGACATCACCAATGAAGCCCATTACGCGCCCTCCGGAAGTGTCCCTGTGTTTGCAATGTCTACCGCGCTGCAGTGCCACCTGCAATGGCGGCATCGAGCCGACCTTGATCAGATGACCAGCCACTCCAACTCGCTAGGCCCCAGTCCTCGGCGGGCAGCTTCGCGTTCCTTAGTGGGACCGGTCAGAACACAAGACGTCAGCTTTAAGACGCTCTCTGGACTGTCGCTATGCAGTTCATCGTCGCTTGGTTGGCACTCACGCATGCAAAGCGCAATCCACACCGTCCATCACCCGCTTGCATTGACATGTGAGCATCCGCAAGGTTTGTCCTCGGCGTCGCCGCCCTGGGACGAGTTGCCGAATGGTGTCAATGCAGACCCGGCAGCCAATCTGGAGGAACCGGTGAGGTCAGCCCGCGCCGGCTGGTCAAGGAGATGGATGCGGCCCAACGAATCGTCGGTCACGCGGCCTGCAGGAGGAGTGCTATACCTGGTTGATCGTGGGCGTTCGTGGCAGGTTTTGTTCTTCCTCAGCCCGCGGTACACCCGGCCCGAGCCGATCATCAACCATGTCACGCGAGACCGCCGACCTGCGCGGTATTGGCTTGATCGCGCCTCTATGTTGAATCCATGGCATCGGTCAAGCAGGTCCAGGTCACGTTCGACTGCGCGGATCCTGAGCGCGTCGCTCGGTTCTGGTGCGAGGTGTTGGGCTACGTCGTGCCGCCGCCACCGCCAGGTTTCGCCACCTGGGGCGATTTCGATCGCTCGTTGCCTCCCGAGCGTCAGGGTTCGGCGTTCGCGTGCATCGATCCCACCGGGGTGGGTCCCCGGCTGTTCTTCCAGCGCGTCCCCGAAGGCAAGGTCGTCAAGAATCGGGTGCATCTTGATGTGCGGGCCGGCACCGGGCTCGTCGGTGAAGAGCGCCTGGCCGCACTTGAGGCCGAAGGCGAGCGACTGGTCTCGCTCGGCGCGACACGCGTGCGACTGCTGACTGCCGATGGCTTCAACGAGTCGTGCCTGGTGATGCAGGACGTCGAGGGCAACGAGTTCTGTCTCGACTGAGAGAGAGAATTTGGTCGGAGTCCGCGGCGGTGCCGTCGAAGAGATCAACGCCGACGCGTACGGCGACGGGCTGTCCTTGCCTGGCAATCTCCGAGGGGTGTAGAACCGAAGCGCAGGCGCGGATCTCCGCCATGGCAGCACCGGCAAGTGCGGCAAGTGCGCGGCGCGGAATACGTCCCCCACAGGAGTGCTGATGCCCCGAATTGCCTTCCACCCAGGTCGCCACATCACCCCCGGTCACGCCGACGAGTGGTCAAGCCGCTGAAAGATGCCACAGACACTCGGTCTTCTCGCCGCCCTCGTGGCTTCGGCGATATTGCTGGCACCGTCAACCGCGTCCGCGGACACCAGCATCGTCCGCTACTACCTCGTGGGCGGTGCCGGAAGCTACACACAAACATTCTGGGAAAGGGGTTGCCTCGTCGGGTCCATGTTCCTGGGCGCCACCCGAGCACAAGGCGAGTGGACGGTGACTTACGGGTTCATCACCCATGACCAGTGCGCTGACTACGTCATGCTTCAGGACGTTATGGGCACAGTTACTCCTACAGTTGCCGAACTGGATCCGCAGCTTGATTCGCTGAGGATCGTTGCAGCCCTGCCGCAACTGGATGGAACTGTGCAGGATGTTGAGCTTGTCTTCACCGCTACTGGCCCCTTCTTGCAGGACAGGGGCACCGTTCGCGACATCCTGCCCGGAGCCGAGGGCCATACGTTCGTCTATCACTCAGGTACTGGCCGGCTCCGGCAGGCGACCACTACGTGGAACGGCCTTACCTTCAGCGCGATCCTCTACACCGGGCTCCACAGCCCCGTCATCGAGGTTCGGCGCGGTTGAGGGCCTATCAACAGGGAGCATCGGCCGCGCAGGCGGGTCAAGCTTAGAGATCTATTGCTTCGCCAAGGCCGCCGGCGTCTCGGTGGTCGCATCCGCGATCAACCGCATCTCCGGCATGGCGCTGGTCCATTACTAGTCGATCGATCGATCGGTGATCAACGGTCGGACGTCACGCACATCCGCGCCCGATAGGGTCCTCGTGGCATAGCGGCGCGGGTAGGGGACCCAGATGAGCGTTGTCGAAGACGTCCCCACTCCTCAGGTCGTCATCGACCAGGATGTGCTCGATCGCAACATCACCCGCATGGCGGCCAACGTGCGAGAGAAGGGCCTGCGGTTGCGGCCGCACGCCAAGACGCACAAGGTGCTCCAGATCGCCGACCGGCAGCTGGCGGCCGGCGCCGTCGGACTCACGGTGGCCACGATCGGTGAGGCGGAGGTGTTCGCCGACCACGGGGTGGACGACCTGTTCATCGCCTACCCGCTATGGCTCACCGAGGCGCAGGCAGAGCGATTGCGCCGGCTCAGCACTAAGGCCCGGATCTCGATCGGGGTCGATTCGGTGGAAGGCGCCAGGACTGTCGGCGCTGCCTTGAACGGCGCCGCCGGCAAGATCGCCGTGCTCGTGGAGATCGACAGCGGACACCACCGCAGCGGTGCGCATCCAGGCTCGGTGGTGGAGGTGGCGCAGGCCGCGCACGAGGCGGGGCTCCGGGTCGAAGGAGTCTTCACCTTCCCCGGCCACAGTTACGCGCCCGGGATGCCGCAGCAGGTGGTCGAGCAGGAACAGGCAGCGCTCGCCGAGGCCACGGAGCTCTTGACGGCCGCCGGCTTCGACGTGACCCGGCGCAGTGGCGGCTCGACCCCGACAGCGACCCTGACCGGATCTTCGGTGGTGACCGAGGTGCGTCCGGGTGTCTATGTGTTCGGCGACGCGCAACAACTGGAGCTGGAGCGATGCGCCTGGGATGACATCGCCTTGACGGTCGCCGCCACCGTCGTCAGCCGCACCGACGTCAGTTTCAACGACATCGGCCGGGGATCTCCGCGGCGGCTCATCCTCGACTCCGGCAGCAAGGTGCTCGGCACTGACCGGCCCGCCTGGGCGACCGGCCACGGCCGCCTGATCGACCACCCTGAAGCTCGGATCACCGCGTTGTCCGAGCACCACGCCACCGTTGTCTGGCCTGAGGAAAGCCCGCTACCGGCGCTCGGCGAGCGACTGCGGGTGGTCCCCAACCACGTGTGCATCACGATGAACCTCGTCGACGACGTCGCCGTGGTCAGCGCGGGACAGCTCGTCGACCGGTGGGCCGTGGCGGCTCGCGGCAGGAACAGCTAGCCAGGAATGGTGGCCCAGCGAGTAACAGTCACCGTCGCAGAGTTCGAGTAGCTCCGGACCGTCATGGTGATCCGGACCCGTCCCGGGTGCACGGCAGCGCCTGAGAAGGCGAAGATCGAGCCAGAACTCACCGTGGAGCCCGAGGGGTCCATACATGAGGTCAAGCCCGATCCAGGGTGGCCGCTCCACTCGTAAAGGATGCGGCCGTCCTGCTCCACGGTGGTGCTCTCGCCGTAGGTGTCGGTGCCCGGCGTGCAGCCGGACAGCAGTCCGGTCACCTGGATGGCCGGCACCAGGTTCTCTTCCGCGATTCCGGCGTCGAAGATGAAGATCGGGCTGGTCACCGGGCTGATCTTGAGCTTCAGGCGTTCTGCTCGAGGCGCGGCTCCCGCGGGGGTCGCGACGATCACCGATGTCGCAACCAGGGCGACCGCTCCAAGGACGTTGAATGTGCGCATGCTTGCGATGCTGCCATCTTGACGGCTTCGCCGTCGGTACTCTCGCGAGATGCGACCCCTCCGTTACTCCATCAACGTCACCTTGGACGGGTGTTGCGACCATCGAGCAATGCCTGCGGACGAAGACTTGCATCGTCACGCGGTCGAGAACCTCAAACAGGCCGATGCCCTCCTCTTCGGCCGGGTGACTTACGACATGATGGAAACAGCGTTTCGGCCGCCGGCGCAGACGGCGGGGAGGCCTGACTGGACGGAACCCTTCGCCCAGACGATCAGCGCGGCCAAGAAGTACGTCGTGTCGAGCACCCTGGAGCAGGTCGATTGGAACGCCGAACTCGTGCGCGGAGATCTGGGCGAGGCGGTTCAGCAGCTCAAACGGGAGCCGGGCAAGGGACTGTTCGTAGGTGGTGTGCAGCTGCCACTGGCGTTGACGGAGCTGGGACTGATCGATGAGTACGAGTTCGTGGTGCATCCCAGGATCGCCGGCCACGGGCCGACGTTGTTCGCGGGGCTGTTGAAGCACGTCGACTTGAAGCTCGTGAGTCGGCTGGAGTTCGACTCAGGCGCAGTGGCACAGCGGTACGAGCCAAGACGGTAGTCCTCGGGCTTGCTAGCCCCAGCGGGGCCGTTTATCCACAATTCGACCCTTGAGCGGCAGGCCGTGTATTGGCGCCGTCACGCTCTCGCACGTTGATCTTGAAAACCTTCCGAGGGTGAGGAGTGGCGAGCGCGCCGTCGATCGTGGAGGGTGAGGTTCGCGTTGGTGCGCCGTCGGCAGCTGGACTCGGTGCTATCCGACTACCCGACCGAGCCGCGATGTCGGGCGCTGCAGCGCTAGGTGAGCCGACACCGCGGGTGACCGCTATGGCACGTCGATTAGATGAGGGTTGCGGCCAGCGCGCAGGACGTGATGAGTGCGAGCAAGAGGTTGTAAACGGTACTCGGCACAAGCACGAAGTGAACGAGCCAGAGGGCGGGCACCGTCACCATGACAAGCCGAGCCCAGCGCTCCGCTCGGCGGAAGCTCACGAACAGGATGACGAGGAGCACTGCACTCAAAGCAAGCCACGTGGCCGCCCAAGCCCTGACTAGAACGTCGCCGCCACCCGAGCGGAGCCACGGCTCTGGAAGAGCCGACGGGAAGGCCAACATCCTCAGCGAGACCAGCACGCTGAGTACTTCGCTTAGCACGAGGGTTAAGAAACCGAGCTTCGCCCATGTTCCCTTCCGCGACACTTCCACAGAATCCTGTCCTCTCAGGCCGTGAGCACGCTGCCTAGCCTGGTACCGGCGCGTGCCACGTTCGTCTGGCCTCAACGACCCAGAACGAGAAGAAAAGGAGGATCTCCCATGCCTCAAGAATGATCACAGTGGATTCGGACTTGATTACAAACTCGAGGACCAAGGCCAACGGAATCCCGGCCACCATGAGCCAGAAGACCGTTCGGTGACGAGGGTCGCCTGGGCTTCCGAACCTGCCCGGCCAAGCATGGGCAGCGACGGCCATCGCCAGGCTCGCAAAAAGCAGAATCGCGGCACTCACATGCACGTTCGCGAAGTGGTCGTGGAAAATGCCATTCACCACCACCAGCACGAGAAAAACACCCACGAGCACATTGGCAACTATTAGTACCCACCTCGTGATTGGTCGTTGCCACAAAGTTGGAAGAGTCCAGTGACCAAGGCGCCATTCCATGCCGACGAAGAGGAGCGTCGCTAACACTACGGCTGCTATGGAAGCCCGAAGTCCGAACAGTGCCTCGCTGCGGTCTGCCTCGGAGAGCTTCGCGAGGTCATCCGCCAGCGTGTTGGGCACGAATGCTACGAAGAAGGCGAAGAAGCCGGCCAAATTCAAGGCGTAGTCCTCGAATGGCGGGAACCCACGGTAGACGATCAGGCAGACCGCGATGCCGACCATTGCTCCGACGAAGAGGTCTCGGACAGGCTGCCCGTAATACGCGCTGATGGAGTCCTCGACTGTTCCTCTGAGGGCTAAAGCGAGTATCGCGAGCAGAATCAGCGCTGGCAAGGTCGCCAACATCAGCCTCAAGTGACGGTACGTCTCCCTGGCTAGGACATCCGTCCCAGTGGCTGCCGTGCCCGAAGCCGCGCCCCGTCCACTGTCATAGCTTTCGTTCATACACGAATCGTCCCGCTACCGGCACCCTTTGTCGAGACGCATCTTTCCGTCATCAAGTAGCGCGTGTGGGGTGGAGGCAAGTCCGACGAAAGCCCGAAGAAAAGGCCTCACGCCGCCCAATTTGATCGTCTACTATCGCTTAATTTTCGGATACCGCACCAACCTAAAACGTAGCGCGGTCGTTGGCTCCGGCTTTGGCCCGCTGCAGCAGTACTTCGACGACCGGGCGGTCGAGGAATTTCGTCCATATCCACGATTTCGCGTAAGCGAGGTTGACACGGACGTACGCACTCTCATGTCGATGTGCGCTCGCCTATCCCGACGCTGCCTCACGTCAGTTTAGGTGGTATCGGCGCGACATCCGTTGACCTGTCTGGGCGACCGTCGTTGGTGCCGATGTCCCACGACTGTCGCCGATAGCGGTGATGATAGAGCGATGACGACCTATTCCGGCACGAAGGAGTTCGAAGGCGCGGCCTTCGTCAGGGCGAGCTTCAAGGGCGCCACCCTGCGATTCTCCGATGTCAGCGGTGTGACGATGCGCGGCGTTGATGTGGACGGACTCGACATCGACAGCCACGACCTGTCCTTCGGCAGCCTCTTCGTCAATGGGGTCGACGTGGTGCCGCTAGTGGAAGCCGAGCTCAACCGGCAGTTCCCGGGTCGCGAGCTGCAGAAGGCGCAGACGCCCGCCGGCCTGCGCGAGGGTTGGGCCGCTGTGCAGTCCGCGTGGCAGACGACGGTGGCGAGCACGCCGCCGGACCTGGCGGACGCCCACGTCGAGGACGAGTGGTCCTTGGCCCAGACCCTGCGGCACCTCATCCTGGCGACCGACGCCTGGCTCCGCGGCGGGATCCTGCGGATGCAGCACCCGTTCCACGAGATCGGTCAGATCTTCACCGGCGCCGACAAGATGGGCTTCGACATGTCGATCTTCCGCGCCGAGCCGCCGGCCTACGAGGAGGTCCTCGCGGTACGGGCCGAGCGACAGCAGCTGGTGACCGACTTTCTCGCCACGGCCACGGCAGAACTGCTCGCCGAGGTTCGCGAGAACCCGTGGGGCGGCGGTGACTGGCATCCCAGCGTCGGTGACTGCATTCGCGTGATCCTGGAGGAGGAATGGGCGCACCTGCGCTACATCCGACGGGATCTCGCTCGTATGCGTTGAGCCAGAATGAGCTAGTCAGGACGAGCGCCCGCTCGTGCTGCGCTCCGGGTCGAGCGGATGCTGCGGCTGTCCGGGCGCCGCCTGGATCTCAGCGCGCCCTTCGCCGACGCTCAGCTGCTCGACGGATCACGGCTGCACGTCGTCATCCCGTCCATCACCCGCCTGCATATAGCGGTCAACATCTGCAAGTTCGTCCTCGGCGTCGCCGGACTGGACGAGCGTCGACGAGCGCGCGATGCGAGGCGCACCTGGGAAGTGGCGTCGTCACCCTCTCACCGCGTCAGCGTGGCGATGGGCCACCCGCCACTGACCGTCCTCTCGGCGGTAAACCTGAGTGGCGCGCAGGGTGTAGGTGCGGGGCTCACCCTCGACGGACGCTGAGGTGTGTTCGAAGCCCTCCGTATAGGCCATGTCGCCCACGACGTCATAGGACAGCAGTTCGAACTCGTACGACGAGCAGTCGGAGAAACGCTCGCCCAGCGTAACGAAGAGTTCGTCCAGTTCCTGCTGGCCGTGCGCGTTCATCATTGCGCCCAAGACGCTGACGGGATCACGGCGGGACCAGACCGCCCGCCGGGGTGCGGGATCGCCATTGTGAACGGCGACCTCCGCGTCATACAGCGCCGTCTGGAGCCAGGCAAGAAAGTCGTCGCCGTCAGTCATGGCTCCATCATGGTGCGTCCCGCCTGCTGGTGCACCTCCGCCAGCTCGTCGGCGCGCCAGTCCGCCGGCGCCTCGTCGGGTACGGAGGCACCACCGCAGGCGTGACCTGCTCCGACGCCGACTGAGCAGGCGCCTCGGACTCGCTTCGGTCCGCTGCAGCAGTACTTCGACGACCGGGCCGTCGAGGAGGTTAGTACGAAACCACGAGGTGGCAACGCCCTCTCATGCCGATGAGCGTGCGCGGACTCACCGATGGAACGGCGCGTGGAACTCCACGACGCCGGGTCCCAGCACCTCGTTGTGTTCCTGGTCGCCGCCGTACTCCGTCCAGTGCCAGCGCCCACCTCGGATTGAAACCCGGAGGACGCGGCCCTCTGAGGACACACTGTCCGCGTCGAGCGTGAGCACCTGCCTGTCGTCCAGGCGGATCAGCACGCCAGCGCCGTCGGTCGCGGCATCCGTGAGTTGATGCCAGTTGTCGAATGGCCGACCGAACCAGCCCGAGGGAAGGCGGAGGCTTGCGACCTCATGCTCGGCGAAGAAGGCGTTGACGGCATCCGCGATGGCCGAGGAGTCAGCCGAGGAGGTCACCCGGCCCATCATCCACGACCGCGTGGACGACGCGCCTCCGAAACGCATTCACATGCCGCGATTCGAGCGGCCCTAGGCGTCGCAACCGAGGAGATCTGGACGCTGTGACAAGGTGCGCTAACAGTGGCCCCAACCTAGGCTGCCTGCCGAGCGGCGACCGGACGCATATCAGGCTTGCGTTGAGCCAGAATGAGCTAGTCAGACTGAGGCGACTAGACGGACTGTCTATGCAACGGTCATGCCGGCCTGCTCGCTCTGCTTCACGTCGGTGTGATGGTTATCCACAAATGGATTTTTAAGCGGTAGGCCGCGCATTGGCCCGTTACGCTCTCGCAGGTTGATCTTGAAACCTACCGGGGGTGAGCAGTGGCGAGCGCGCAGTCGATCGTGGAGGGCGAGGTCCGCGAGCTGGTGCGCCGCCGGCAACTGGACCCGGTGCTGGAGCCCGAGGCGACCCGGCGGCTGGTCGATGAGGTGCTGTCGGACTACCTGGACCGGGCCGCGATGTCGGCGCTGCCGCCCCTCGGCGACGCCGACGCGGCGGCCCGCACGGTCTTTGACCAGGTGGCCGGCTTCGGCCCGCTGCAGCAGTATTTCGACGACCGGGCCGTCGAGGAGATCTGGATCAACGAGCCCGGCCGGGTGTTCATCGCCCGGCACGGCCGCTCCGAACTGACCACAGTGATCCTCACCAGCGACGAGGTCGCTGACCTGGTCGAGCGGATGCTGCGGCTGTCCGGTCGCCGCCTGGATCTCAGCACGCCCTTCGTCGACGCCCAACTACCCGACGGCTCGCGCCTGCACGTGGTCATCCCGTCCATCACCCGCCTGCACATGGCGGTCAACATCCGCAAGTTCGTCCTCGGCGTCGCCGGTCTGGACGAGTTGGTGCGGCTCGGCTCGCTGCCCATACCGGCCGCCCGGTTTCTGGAAGCCTCGGTCGCCGCCGGGCTGAACATCCTGGTCTCGGGCAGCACCCAGGCCGGCAAGACCACCATGCTCAACGCGCTGTGCGCGGCTATCCCGGCGACTGAGCGGGTGATCACCGCCGAGGAGGTCTTCGAGTTACAGGTGCCGCTGCCCGACGTGGTGTCGATGCAGACCAGGCAGCCCAACCTGGAGGGCACCGGTGAGATCAGCCTGCGGCGGCTGGTCAAGGAGGCGCTGCGGATGCGGCCCAACCGGATCATCGTCGGCGAGGTACGGCAGGAGGAGTGCCTGGACCTGCTGATCGCGCTGAACTCCGGGCTGCCCGGCATGTGCACGCTGCACGCCAACTCCGCCCGCGAGGCGCTGGTGAAGATGTGCACCCTGCCGCTGCTGGCCGGTGAGAACGTCAGCGCCGCGTTCGTCGTTCCGACGGTGGCCGCCTCGGTCGACCTGGTGGTGCACCTGGGCGCGGACCACCGGGGCCAGCGCCGGGTGCGTGAGATCGTCGCGGTCACCGGACGGGCCGAGGGCGAGGTCATCGAGACCTCGGAGATCTTCGGTTACCGGCAAGGCCAACTGCGCCGCGGCGACGGCTACCCGCCGCATCGCGAGCGATACGAGCAGGCCGGTCACGACCTCGCCGAACTGCTCGGGCAGGACGACCGCCCAGGCCGTGGAGCTCCAGCTGTCACGGCTGCCGGCGCCGTCCGGTCGGGAGCCTGACGTGGGCGCCTTCGTGGGACTGCTCGCGGGCGTCGGCCTGCTGCTGATCTGGCGCAGCGGTACCCGGGCGCCGCAACGCAATCCGGCGCGGCTGGGTTGGGCAACGCGCCGGGACGAACTGATCCGGCAGGCCGGAATCGAGTCGGTCAGCTCGGCGCAGCTGCTCAGCCTGCAGGTGATCGCGGCGGTGCTGGCCGGGTTGCTGGTGCAACTCGTCACTGGCACGCTGGCCGTCGCCGCCTGCTTCACGGTGTTCGCCTTTCTCGGGCCGCTGGCCGTCGTCCGGCGGCTGCGCCAGCGCCGCCAGGTCGCGCTGCGCGAGCTGTGGCCCGAGGCCATCGACAACCTGGCCTCGGCCGTGCGGGCCGGAATGTCCTTGCCGGAAGGGGTGTCCGCGCTCGGGATCCGCGGGCCCGAGCCGCTGCGTCCGGCGTTCGCCCGGTTCGGGATCTCCTACCGGGCCAGCGGCCGGTTCGCCGAATGCCTGAGCGCGTTGAAGCACGACCTGGCCGATCCGGTGGGGGACCGGGTGTGCGAGACGCTGCGGGTGGCACGCGAGGTCGGCGGCAGCGACCTGGGCACCGTGCTGCGCACGCTGTCGGAGCTGCTGCGGGTGGACGCGCGGACCCGTGCCGAGTTGGAGACCCGCCAGGGCTGGACGATCAGCGCGGCCCGGCTCGCGGTCGCCGCGCCGTGGATCGTGCTGCTGTTGCTGGGTGCCCAGTCCTCGACGCTGCAGACCTTCGACTCCTCCGGCGGCGTGCTGCTGCTGGGCATCGGCGCCGCGGTGTGCCTGCTCGCGTACCGGATCATGGTTCGGATCGGGCGGTTGCCCGAGGAGCCCCGGGTACTGCGATGACCAGTGTGTTTGCGATGACCGGCGTGGTGCGATGACCAGCTGGTGGCTGGGCGCCGTCCTCGGACTGGTGGCGGCGCTCGGCGCGCTGCTGGCGATCCGCTCGGCGCCGCCGATGCGAGCGATCCGGCTCAGTGACCGGATCGCGCCCTATCTCGCCGACACCCCGGCGCCGTCCCGGCTGCTCGCTCGTTCGGCTGGGCCGGCTCCGCCGCTGGACGTGGTGCGGCGGCTGCTCGGCCCGGCAGCAGCTGGCCTGGTCCACTGGCTGGACCGGATGGTCGGCGGCTCGGCATCGGTGCGCCGCAGGCTCGGCGGCCTAGGACTGCCCGCCGACGTCGAGAACTTCCGGATGGAACAGGTGGTGTGGGGTGGCCTGGGCGTGATCGGCGGCGCCGTCAGCCTGGCCGGCCTGACCTACCTGCGCGCTGGCCTGGACCCGGTGCTGGTCGCCGGGGCGGCGCTGCTCGGCGCGGTCGGCGGAGTGCTGGCTCGCGATTGGTGGCTCACCCAGCAGGTGCAGCGACGCGAACGGGCCATGCTCGCCGAGTTCCCGGTGATCGCTGACCTGCTCGCCCTCGCAGTGCTGGCGGGCGAGGCGCCGATCGATGCCATGCAGCGGGTCTGCCGGTTGACCAGGGGCGAGCTGACCCGAGATCTGCAAGGCGTGCTGAACGAGGCCAGAGCCGGCAAGCCGATCACCAGGGCGCTGGGCGAGCTGGCCGAACGGACCACCCTGGAACCGTTCAGCAGGTTCATCCAGGGTCTGCTGGTCGCCATCGAGCGGGGCACGCCGCTGGCGGACGTGCTGCGCGCCCAGGCGACCGACGTCCGGGAGTTCTCCAAGCGGGCGCTGCTGGAGGCCGGCGGCCGCAAGGAGCTGCAGATGATGGTGCCGGTGGTGTTCCTGATCCTGCCGGTGACGGTGCTGTTCGCCCTCTACCCAGGACTGCTGACGCTGGTCTCGCTCACCAAGTAACCGCTGGACAACACACCGAACGGCACGCGCGTGCGAGCCGATGGAAGGGGAACGGAAGATGGTTCAGGCACAGTTGCTGGCCGCCTGGTTCGGCAACGGTTACCTGCGGGCGCAGCGCCGGCTTCGGGGTGCGGACTCCGCGCGCGGCGACGTGCCCGGCTGGGTGATGGTCACGGTGATGTCGGCGGGCCTGGTGGTGGTGATCTTCGGCGTGTTCAAGGCCAAGATCACCGATGCCGTCAGCAACGCGATCGACTCGGTGACCGGCGAGACCGGCAACTGAGGCGGTGGCTGGCCGCCGGCGACCTCGGGTGCTGATCGACGACCGCGGGTCCGCGGTCGTCGAGTTCTGTCTGATGTCGGTGCTGCTGGTGATGCTGCTGTTCGCGGTGCTGCAGGTCGCGGCGGTGTTCTACGTCCGGTCGGTGGCGTCGGCGGCGGCTGCTGACGGCGCCCGCTACGCCGCGAACGCGGGTGTGCCGGCGCAGGCCGGTGCTGAGCGCGCCGCTTCGTTGCTGGCCCAGGCGCTGAGCCCCGGGATGGCTCGGCGGTTGCCCTGCGCCGGCGGCTTGGTGGCCGAGGACGGAAGTGGCCTGGTGACCGCCGAGGTGCGGTGCCGCGGGACGATCAGGTCGGTCTTCCTGCCGATCGGCGCGCTGGTCACAGTTGACGTGAGCGGGCAGTCCCTCAAGGACGACCCATGAGATTGCCCCTGTCTCAACGGTGCAAACAGCTGCGGCGCTCGGGCGAGCAGGCCAGCGCGATCATCGAGTTCGTCTTCGTGGCGGTGCTGGTGCTGGTGCCGCTGATCTACCTGATCGTGGCTGTGGCAGTGGTGCAGCGCGCCCGGTTGGCCACCACCAACGCCGCTCGTGACGTCGGACGGGCGATCGCGACGTCGACCACGGCCGGCCAGGCCGAGGTTCGGGCCCAGGCCGCGCTGCGAGCCGCCCTGCGCGGTCAGGGCCTGACCTCGGCCGATGTGGAGTTGCGCTACGTCGAAGCGGGAGCGGACTGCCAAGGCCCGGCCACGGCGCCGTCGCTGGCCCCGGCATCGGTGTTCGCGATCTGCGTGATCAGGCATCAGCCGCTGCCGGCGATCCCCACCCTGCTGTCCGGACGCGGCGTGACGGTCATCGGCCGCTACCTGGTGCACGTCGACGACTTCCGGATCATCGCCCGATGAGCCGGCTGGTACTGCGCGATCGGCCACCCGGTCACCCGGCATTCAGGGACGACCGGGGCTCCACCATCCCGCTGATCCTCGGGTTCTTCCTGATCGGGTTATTAGTAGTCGCGGCAGCCGTGATGGCCAGTGACGCCTTCACCCAGCAGCGCGACCTGCAGAGTGTCTGCGACGGCGCGGCGGTGGCCGGAGCGAACGCGATCGACGGCCCGGCCGCCAGGACCAGGGAGCTGACCAGCACGCTGCCGCTGGCCGCGGTGCAGGCGGCAGTGCAGGATTATCTCGCCGCGGATTCCGGGCGTACCGAGGTGCTGGTGCAGGCCACGCTCGCCGCCGACGGCAGCACCGTGCTGGCCGACTGCCACGCGCACACCGAACTCGCCTTCGCCGGCCTCATCGGCCACCCGGACGGCATCGACCAGCGGGCCCGCTCCCAGGCCCAGGGCTTCGTCCAGTGATCACGCCGCTCGAACCGGCCGATAACCTCGTTTTCGGTTACGGACGGTGTTTGGATGTTTACCTTGTCAAGAGGTATGCTGATAACGCTTTCGACTCCGACAGCCGGGTCTCGCGCTTATGAGCGACGACTGCCGCGAACGGACCTCGAAATGCCTTTCACCCGAACCCAGAGCTTCGCCGCACTGGCCCGCGAGCTCGCCACCCAGCCGACGCTGACGGCCACCCTGCAGGCCATCGTCGAGCGCACGGCAGCCATCATCCCCGCCGCCGAATACGCGGCCATCACGGTCAAGCGCGGCGCGGAGCGCTATCAGACGGTCGCCTCGACAGGGGAGCTGCCGCTGAAGGTCGACGCCATCCAGTACCGGACCAAGGAAGGGCCGTGCCTGCAGGCGTTGGAACAACACCACGTCTTCCGCTCGGACGACCTCGGCGCCGATGACCGCTGGCCCGTCTTCGGCAGCGAGGTCACCGCCAAGACCGAGGTTGTCAGCATGATGTCGCACCGGCTGTTCCTCGAGGATTCGGACACGATCGGCGCGCTCAACCTCTATTCACGAAAGCCTGCCGCGTTCGCCGACACGGAGTTGGCTGCGCTCGATGATCTCGCCACGCATTGCGCGGTCGCCCTGACAACGGTCGCTGAGCGCGAGCAGAACCAGCACCTGCGGGCCGCACTGGAGACCAATCGCGACATCGGGGTCGCCATCGGCATCCTGATGGCGTCCAAGCTGGTCACCAAGCAAGAGGCCTTCGACGCCTTGCGCATCACCAGCCAGCACATCCACTGCAAGCTGCACCTGGTCGCCCTGGATGTCATCGAGAGCGGTGAGCTTCCCCGTTTCGTTCCGGGTGGGGCGCTGTCCACGTCCTCGCCGACGAGCTGAGCCGTCGGCGAGCTGAGCCGAGGAGCGAGCTGAGCCGAGGGCGAGCTGAACCGCGGCGTTCAGTAGTCCCTGGACCCCTCCGTCGACTCCACCCACTCCTGGCCGCACAGGATCGACACGGCTCGTCCGGTGTTGGGGTCCTCGGTCCGCACCACGGTGGTGCACCTGCGGATGAACAGCTGCTCAGCCGGCCATTCGGTCAGCTGACCGTTCAGTTCCAGCTTGCGGGCGTCGCGCCGGACCCGAAAGGTGGCCGTCGGCTGAGGGGAGCCGAGCGGTGGCAGGCCCGGATCGGGCTGCCAGTGCCCGGCCGGGCAGTAGCGCACCGCCCCGTAGGCCGGTAGATCTGAGCTGTGCATGATTCACCCCGGCGGTGACTGCAAGAGTTGTTCGAACATTTGTTCGATAATAGCTGGCTGACGCTCGCGCGACCAGAGGGCCCCTCCTCGGTCGTGGTCAGGCCCGTTGAACTCTCGCTGCGAGCAGTGAATGCATTGGGTGCGCGTTCGTGCGGTTTTCAGCACTTCCAGGTTGCTCACTTGTCTGCGGCGAGCACGCAGGGCTCCCGACGCGCGACGCCCGCTCCCGAACGCGGCTGCTGCTTGAAGCTGGGAGGCCCGGCCACGCTGAGCTGGACGGGCTTGGACCAGGCCCGCTCGGGCCGAGCCAGTAGGCTGAACTGCTGTGACCGACGTACCCGCCGAGCTGAAAGAGCTCTCGGCAACCCTGACCAGCATCGAAGCAGTTCTCGACGTGCCCACATTGCGCGACCAGGCCGCCGAGCTGGAGCGGCAGGCTTCGGACCCCGAGCTGTGGAACGACCCGGAGAACGCCCAGAAGGTGACCTCCAAGCTCAGCCACACCCAGGGCCAGATCCGCCGGGTCGAGGAGCTGCGCAGCCGGGTCGATGACGCCGAGCTGCTCTGGGAGATGGCCGAGACCGAGAACGACCCGGACTCGCGTGCCGAGGTCGAGGCCGAGCTGATCAAGCTGACCAAGGCCATCGGCGAGCTCGAGGTGCAGACCCTGCTGTCGGGCAAGTACGACGCCCGCGAGGCGCTGGTGACGATCCGGTCCGAGGCCGGCGGGGTCGACGCCGCCGACTTCGCCGAGATGCTGATGCGGATGTACCTGCGCTGGGCTGAACGGCACAACTACGCGACCGAGGTCTATGACACCTCCTACGCCGAGGAGGCCGGCATCAAGTCGACCACCTTCGGAGTCAAGGCGCCCTACGCCTACGGAACGCTATCGGTCGAGCAGGGCACCCACCGGCTGGTGCGGATCAGCCCGTTCGACAACCAGGGCCGTCGCCAGACCAGCTTCGCCGGGGTCGAGGTGCTGCCGGTGGTGGAGTCCTCCGACCACGTCGAGATCCCGGACGACGAGCTGCGGGTCGACGTCTACCGCTCATCCGGCCCCGGCGGCCAGGGCGTCAACACCACCGACTCGGCGGTCCGGCTGACCCACCTGCCGACCGGCATCGTGGTCAGCTGCCAGAACGAGCGCAGCCAGATCCAGAACCGCGCCTCGGCGATGGCGGTGCTGCAGGCCAAGCTGCTGGAGCGCCGCCGCGAGCAGGAGAAGGCGGCGATGGACGACCTGAAGGACGCCGGCAACAGCTGGGGTAACCAGATGCGCTCCTACGTCCTGCACCCGTACCAGATGGTCAAGGACCTGCGCACCGAGCACGAGGTCGGCAACCCCTCGGCGGTGCTGGACGGCGACATCGATGACTTCATCGAGGCCGGCATCCGCTGGCGCCGCTCGGCCTGAGCTGCCGATGACCGACCTGTACCCGCAGCCCGAGCCGACCGACGAGGGCCTGCTCGACGTCGGCGACGGCAACCGGATCTTCTGGCAGAGTTTCGGCAACCCCGACGGCAAGCCGGCCGTGATGCTGCACGGCGGGCCGGGAACCGGCGCTGCCCCCGGAATGGTCCGCGGCTTCGATCCGGCCCGCTACCGGGTGGTGCTCTTGGACCAGCGCGGCAGCGGCCGCAGCACCCCGCACGCCAGCGACCCGGCGGCCGACATGAGCGTCAACACCACCTGGCACCTGGTCGCCGACCTGGAGGCGCTGCGCGAGCACCTGGGCATCGACCGCTGGCTGCTCAGCGGCGGCTCATGGGGATCGACCCTCGCCCTGGCCTACGCGCAGCGGCACCCGGACCGGGTCAGCGAGATCGTGCTGTCGGCGATCACCACCGGCCGGCGCTGGGAGGCCGAGTGGCTCTACCGCGGCGTGGCCCGGTTCTTTCCCGAGGAGTTCCAGCGGTTCGAGTCCGGCGTCGCCCCGGAGTACCGGGACGGCAACCTCGCCGTGGGCTATTCGTGGCTGATGGAGAGCTCTGACCGGGCCGTGCGGGAGAAGGCCGCTCGGGACTGGTGCCGCTGGGAGGACGCGGTGCTGTCGCTGGAGCCCAACGCCAAGCCGAACCTGTACAGCGACCGAGCCTCCGACGCGCTGCTGGCCCTCGTCCGGATCTGCGCGCACTACGTCGCCCATGACGCCTGGCTGGAGGAGGGGCAGCTGATCCGCGACGCCGACCGCCTCGCTGGCATTCCCGGTGTCCTCATCCACGGCCGCCTGGACCTGAGCTGCCCGCTGGACACCGCCTGGGAGCTGGCGCAGGCCTGGCCGGACGCGCGGCTGATCGCGCTGGCCGACGCCGGGCACCAGGGCAGCGCCAGCAAGCGAGCGGCGGCGCTCGAAGCGCTCGACCGGTTCGCCGACCGCTAGCCGCTGAGCTTCGAACCGCTGTGCTGGTCACCGGCTGTGCTGGTCACCGGCTGAGCTGGTTCACGACATCGCGCAGCTTGCCGAGGCTGAGCAGGTCCGTCGCGACGATATGACCGTTCGACGTCACACTACGGCTGGTCGAGGGAAGCCAGAGGTTCACTGCCGGGCGGTTCGGATACTGCAGCACCAGCACGGTCACCGAGCGGTCGCGCATCCCAAGACTTGTGTGCAGGGCGTCGTAGTGGCTGAGCGACACCCGGTGCGCGGCCTCGGCGATGCGGGCGGCGTCGGCGGCCGTCAGGACGCGCTCGAGCGACAGCGCCAAGGCGTCGCCGTACATGCCGGCGTAGGAGCACAGCAGTCCGGCGTTCGGCTTGTCGGCCGGCGCCAGGTTGTGGTCGAGGTCCTTGCCTTCGTTGCGGACGCCGACCATGTCCTTGTTCTCAGCGGGGCAGCGGTCACCGGCCTCGATCCGCATCCGCGCGCCGACGGCCTTGTCGGGTCGCGGGCGCGGGTCCAGCCACGAGGTGAGGGCGTCGACCCGCAGGTAGCTCGCCTTACCGGCCGCCGACGCGTCGCCGATCGCGGCCAGCCCGATGTGCAGCTCACCGTTGGACGATGAACCGCCGGCGCCATGCCAGCTGTAGCCGAGGGTCGTGTAAGGGGTCCCGGAACCCCGGCTCATGTTGCCCGACTGCGACAAGCCGGCCGGTGGGTGCTGCTTGACGTAGGCATCGAGTGCCGGGAACGACAACGGCACCCGCCAGTACCTGGCCAGGTCGACGTTGGTGGGGGCCACGGTCGAGCCCAGCGCCGGGCCGGACAGGGCAGCCGGAGCCGTCGCGAGCTCCACCGAGCCCGGCGGGACCTCAGCCAGCGCGAGCAGCTTCCGGGCCGCACTCTCGGCGTCCGCGCGTCCGGCCCGGTACTGGGCTTCGTAGTCCGGGGCAGCGGACGAGGGGGCGCCGGACGCGGCCTGCGGCGAGCCGCTCGCGCCGGATCGGGCGGTCTGCGCGCCGGCGCACCCGGTCGCCACCAGGCACAGCGACAGTGCGGTCACGACCGTCGTGCGAAGTCTCATAAAAGGATAATGCGCTAACGCGGCCGAATTGCCGCCCGCACCGAGAAATAGTGATCGGCCTGCAATGTGGAGCCGTCGGGCGGCTTCTTTCCGGCCATGACCGGACCCCGCGTCATATCGTCACGACAATCTATTGCCGAGGCCAACTCGTGACGTGCTCCCCGTTCCGGCAATGAGGACGCCGCGATGACTTTCGGGGTGCCAGCAGCATGCGGCGGAGTCACCGTAGCTGTCGAGCAGCCGCCGGCTGCGCACTATCGAAGAGTGAGACCGAGCTGACTTTCAGGCGCGCACTGTCGGAGAGTCGCGAACCGCGGCGAGGTGCCACCATCGTCTCATCGCATTCACGGATATGTCGAAGATATAAAGCCAATCCCTGACCAGCCACGTTGGTCAGCGTGATCGCGATCGCGTCCCACCATGTTTTCGGCTTGCCCGGAGGTCTGCACTCCGGCACTTGCCGCTGCCCGGCTACTACCCAGAACCCCGAGGGGGCGATCAATGGCGTCCACGACCAAGCTCGCGGCAGAACGCGCTATTCGTATGATGCACGAGAATCTCGGTGACTATTTCACCATTGATGACATGGCAAACTCGGCGATGTTCAGCAAGTTTCATTTCACCAGGATCTTTCAAGAGGTCACCGGTGTTTCTCCGGGCCGGTTCCTGTCGGCATTGCGGCTGCAGAAGGCGAAGCAACTGCTGGTGTCCACCAGGTGGAACGTCGCTGACATCAGCGTCCTGGTGGGCTACAGCAGCGTCGGCACCTTCAGCACCCGGTTCAGCAAGAGCGTCGGCCTGTCACCGTCGCACTACCGCCGCCACAACAACGTGATTCCGCACGTGCTGTTCGACAACCCCTCCTCGGACCGGGCGGCAGGCACCATCACCGGGCGCCTGCGGTACGACCCGCCCGCGTCACCGTCGCACACCTTCGTCGGCGCCTTCCCCAAGCGGATCCTCGAAGGCCGACCGGTCAGCTTCACCTTCGTCGAGAGCGGCGACAGCTACGTCCTGCCGAACGTGCCCGAAGGTGAGTGGTACGTGATGGCGTGCACCGGTCCCCAGTCGAGGCGGTCCGTCGAGGCCTACGCGGAGTGGGGACAGGCCGGCGCGGTGGGAACCCACGGACTGGTCTCGGTGCAGAGCGGCGCCGTCGCCGAAGCTGACATCTGGCTGCGTCCGAGGTGCCTGCTGGACCCGCCGGTCCTGCTGATGCTGTTCGACGAGCACCCGCCCGGCGCCACCCCGGAGAGGTTCAACCGGCCGCTCAGCCCGGCCGCTTACCGGACCACCGCACGCCTGCGCTCGGCATAACGCTGAAACTGACCCACGACCCGCAATCGCGCTAAACCGGGCGGCCAGTCCTGCCAAGGTAGGATCATCCCCCGTGATCGCGCTCCAGAACGTCACCAAGATCTACGCCGCCAGCACCCGCCCAGCCCTGGACGACGTTTCCCTCGACATCGACAAGGGCGAGTTCGTCTTCCTGATCGGCGCCTCGGGCTCGGGCAAGTCCTCGGTGCTGCGGTTGCTGCTGCGCGAGGACGTGCCCACCAAGGGCAGCGTCATCGTCAACGGCAAGGACATCGCCAAGCTGCCCGCGCGCAAGGTTCCTGAGCTGCGCCGCGGGATCGGCTGCGTCTTCCAGGACTTCCGGCTGCTGGAGAAGAAGACCGTCTTCGAAAACGTCGCCTTCGCCCTGGAAGTGATCAACAAGTCCCAGCGCGCGATCACCCGCTCGGTCCCCGAGGTGCTGGAGATGGTGGGCCTGCAGGGCAAGGCGCACCGCTATCCGAACGAGCTGTCCGGCGGCGAGCAGCAGCGGGTCGCGATCGCCCGGGCGTTCGTCAACCGGCCGCTGGTGCTGCTGGCCGACGAGCCGACCGGAAACCTGGACCCGGACACCAGCCAGGGCATCATGGGCCTGCTGGAGCGGATCAATCGCAAGGGCACCACGGTGGTGATGGCCACCCATGACAACAACATCGTCGACGCCATGCGCCGCCGGGTGATCGAACTCGAACTGGGCCACGTCGTCCGCGACCAGAACCGCGGCGTCTACGGAATCGGCCGCTGAGTCGGTTGGCCGCCAAGCTCACCCCGCAGCGCCAGTGGCTCCTGCTGAGCGAACACCGATCGGAGTATGAAGCCCATGCGCGCTAGCTATCTCATGTCCGGAGTCGCGACCGGGCTGCGGCGCAATGCCAGCATGACCATCGCGCTGATCCTGTCCACCGCGATCGCGCTGTTCTTCCTGGGCGGGGCGCTGCTGATCAACAAGGAGATCGCCAAGACCCAGGCGGCCTACAAGGACAAGATCAACGTCTCGATCTACCTCTGCACCGAGACCTCGAAGCAGAGCCCGGGATCCAACTGCAAGCAGAAGGTGACCAACGCCGAGCGGGTGGCGCTGGAGGCGAAGCTGAAAGCCGATCCGCAGATCACCGACGTGCAGTACCTCACCGAGGCCCAGGCCACCCAGATCGCCAAGCAGCGCCTCGGTGAGAAGGTGGTCGACGAAGCCGGGCCGGGGGCGATCCCGGCGTCGTTCACGGTCAAGTTGCGCGATCTCAAGGCCGACTACGTGCCGGTGGCCTCCCGCTACGCCAACGTCGCCGGCGTCGAGCAGATCCAGAATCAGGACGTCAGCCTCAAGACCATGCTGCGGCTGTTCGACACCGGCCGGGTGGGTTCGTTCGTGATGTTCTTCGTGGTGCTGATCTGCGCGCTGCTGCAGATGGCCAACACCATCCAGACCGCGGCCCAGCAGCGGCGCAACGAGACCGGCATCATGCGCCTGGTCGGGGCCTCGCGCTGGATGACCCAGCTGCCGTTCGTGATCGAGGCGATGCTGGCGGCGGTGGTCGGAGCGATCCTGGCGATGGTGGGCAACTGGGTGGCCAAGGTGGTCTTCTTGGACGGTTTGCTCGGTGATCAGGTGAAGTCTCGGATTTTGCAGCCGATCTCGGCCAACGACATCATCCTGGCCGGCGGGGTGGGCCTGATCGCCGGCGTGATCCTGGCCGCGGCCACTGCCTGGCTGACCCTGCGCCTCTACGTCCGGCTGTAGCTTTCTCCTCATGGCCGCCGCAACCGCACAGTCCTCCAACCGCCCGGTCCGCAAGATCATCGCGCAGAACAAGAAGGCCCGGCACGACTTCCTGATCGTGGACACCTTCGAGTGCGGCATCGTGCTGATGGGCACCGAGGTCAAGTCGCTGCGGCTGGGTCGGGCCTCGCTGATCGACGGCTTCGCCACCATCGACGACGGCGAGGTCTACCTGCACAACGTGCACATCCCCGAGTACGCCTTCGGGTCCTGGACCAACCACACCCCGCGCCGGGTCCGCAAGCTGCTGCTGCACAAGGGCGAGATCCTGCGGCTGATCGGCAAGATCAAGGAGTCCGGGCTGACCCTGGTGCCGCTGTCGCTGTATTTCGTCGAGGGCAAGGTGAAGGTCGAGCTCGCCCTGGCCAAGGGCAAGAAGACCTACGACAAGCGCCAGGACATGGCCAAGCGTGACGCCGACCGCGAGATCAGCCGGGTGCTGGGCCGGCGCGCCAAGGGCAGAACCGACTGATGGACGCCGGCGCTCCGGCCGGCAGCGCCGCTGAGAGTTTCTGAGTCGCTGGGGTTCCTGAGGCCGCTGGGGTTGCTGTGCTACGCCAGCCAAATTCAGTCGCTGCTGGAGTGGGGCTTCGGCGATGATTGGTTGAGGCAGGTGCTATGGCACAACGGCGCGGCGTTGATGGATTTGTGAGGTGTGAGGGTGTCAGTGACAACCGTGCGATGGCAGCCGTTGAGCGTCGAGACGGTGACCGCCTGGGCCGAACTGACCAACCTGCTGGCCGTGGCGGACGGCACCGAGGAGTTCTACGAGCCCGAGGCGCTGGCCGAGGAGCTGACCGAGCCAGGCGTCGACCCGCAGCTGGACACGGTGGCAGTGTGGCGCGATGGCGTACTGGTCGGCTTCGGGCAGCTGCGGGTCGCGTCCGGGCTGTTCGAGGGCCAGGCCCGGGCCGAGATCTACGGCGGGGTCCGGCCGGAGTTCCGCAGACAGGGGCTGGGCGCCGAGATCATGGACCGGATGGAGGCCCGGGCCCTGGAGCTGACCGGCCAGCGGCATCCGGGCGCGCCGGTGATGCTGCGGGTTCCCGGCGGCATCGAGGGGGCCTCGGTGCGCCCCATGCTGGAGCGCCGCGGCTATCAGATCGTGCGCTACTTCCAGGAGCTGAGCCGGCCGATCCCCGGCGTGCTGCCACCGCCGCCGGAGCTGCCGGTGCGGCGGTACTCGGCCGAGCTGGCCGAGGCCGTCCGGCTCGCCCACAACGACGCCTTCAGCACCCACTGGGGCGCCATCGAGCGCGATGCCGACTCGTGGGCCAGCCAGGTCGGCTCCCGGACGTTCCGGCCGGACTGCTCGTTCGTCAGCCTGGACTCCGACGGCGACGTGCAGGCCTACGTGCTGGTCAACCAGTGGGTGGACGGTGAGGCCTGGGTCGCGCTGGTGGGCACCCGGCAGCGATCCCGAGGCCGCGGGCTGGCCCGGGCCTGCCTGGCGGCGTCGGTGCGGGCGATGGCCGAGCAGGGCTACACCACGGCGTGCCTGGACGTCGACTCGGAGAACGGCTCGGGCGCCGGCGCCTTGTACGCCTCGCTGGGATTTCAGCTGGACCGGGTGATCGCCCATTACGGACGGCTGGAGCCGGCCCCCAAGCCCTGATCGGTGGCCGCCAGCCCTGACCGGCCCGTGCGCCAGCCCTGACCGGCTCGCGCGCCAGCCCTTACCGGCCCGCGCGGCCGGCTCGGGTAGGCCGGGTCAGGTGCCGGTGCTGGCCCGGGCGGCCTGCGCCGAGGTCGTGGCGATGCGGCGCTGGTCGGCCACCAGGATGCCGTAGGTGAAGGCGTTCTCGCCCTCGTCGGCCACCTGGTCAGCGATCCGGCGCAGCACCTCGGTGGCCACGATCGCGTCCTGGTGCTCGCCGAGCAACGTCTGCAGCCGCGATGCCCGCTTGGCTACCGCGCTGGCGCGCTTGCCCAGCGCCGGAGCGGCCGCCTCGGCGGCGTAGCGGGCTCGCTTGCCGGCCTTGCGGGCCTGGTGCAGCTGCTCGGCCGGGGTGTGGTTGCCGGCGGCGCGCTTCATCCGCTTGCCGAGCTTGCGCTCGGCCGCGTCGACGTACTCGGTCAGCACGCTGGGCGGGCCGGCCGCCTCCGGGGTGAAGGGGGGCTGCTCGCGCCAGCGGGCCAGGTCGCGAACCAGCACCCGGTAGCGCTCGTCGCGCATGGTGTCCAGCAGCGCGCCGGCGTGCTGGCGCAATTCGGTGAGCAGCACGTCGTCGATCCGCCGGGCGACCGGGCCGACCACCAGGTAGGCGGGCAGGTCATCGACCGCGCGAGCCAGCCGGCTGCGCAGCACCTCGCGATCGCGCACCTCGCCCAGCTCGGCGGCGAACCAGGCCAGCTCGTCCTGCAGCCGGGTGGCCGGCTCGGCGTCGAACAGCGGCGCGAAGATCCGCAGCGCGGCCCGCAACCGCCGGGTCGCGACCCGGGTCTGGTGAATGGCCTCGTGCGGCGGGCTGGTCGCGCTGGCCTCGAACGGCTTGACCGAGATGGCGAAGTGGCCGGCGGTGAGGGCGTCGCACTGGGCGCGCAGGTAGCTGGTCAGGGTGGTCGCGGCGCTGCTGATGGCCGGATCGTCGGGGCAGCCCATCGCGCGTTGCAGCTTCGATCCCGAGCGTGAGACGAAGGCGCCGCGGGCCAGCAGCAGCCTGGTCGCCCGGTTGAGGTCCGCGGTGCTGCCGGCCTGGCCGAGTTCCACCTCGAGCTCGCGCCAGCGCGACACCGCCACCGGCGCCCCTTCCGAACTCACCCGGACCTCGTCGTCGGCCAGTTCGAACACCAGCCGGCCGTCCGGGGCGGTGATCCGGTGGGACGTCCGGGTGGTGTTGAGGGTGATGGTCCGCACCAGCTCGTCCTGGCCGGCGAACGGCCAGATCAGGTTGCGCAACTCCTCGGGCGGCTCGTCGTTGCCGGGCAGTGGCCAGTGCAGCTCGGTGCGGAAGCCCACCCCGGGGACCTTGAGATGCCAGCCGGTGTCAGTGTCGCCGATGCGCCGGCGAAGGGTCAGGCGCGAGCGCAGCAGGTCGTTCTCGGCGGTGTCGTAATAGGCGCTGGACAGGTTCACGGTGCGGCTCTGCACGCTGGCGCCCGGGCCGGCGAACTCGGCCAGGTCCCCGAGCGTGAAGTCGGGGGCCACGTCGAACTTGGTCTCGATCTCGCGATGGGTATCGGCCACGGGTGTAGTTGTACAGCCTGGCGTGTCAGTGCACGGTAGTTCCTTTCGAGTGCCCGGGGGTCACAGGCGGTCAGGGCAGCAATTCAACCGGGGCGGCGGGGCCGGTCATGGCATGATGGAATCTGCCGGACGCTCACCGCGTTGGGCAGTGTGACGGGCGCACAACGCCCAGAAGGGGGTGAATGGTCTCGACTTCGGACGTTGAGATGAGGGGAAGCGGGCCGAGGACCGCATTGCTGACCTCGTTAAAAAAGCGATGCAAAACAAAATAAGCGCCGATTCCAATCGCGCTGACTTCGTTCTCGCTGCCTAAGTAGCGAAACGAGTCTGTCAGCCCGGGTTCGTCACCGGCCCGGATCCTGGCATCAGCTAGGTGGCTTACCGAACTCCCCGGTCGCGGGGGAGTTCGGGACAACTCACAGCGACTGGGCCTGTCACACCGACTTGTGTGCGTGATCGGTGAGGCCGAGTAGAGACACCGCACACTGCGCCCGGAGAAGACCCATCAAAGCGACGAAGGACCCGGGTTCGATTCCCGGCACCTCCACCAGTAGTAGCTCAACAGGAACGGCGCTCAGGATCTCCTGAGCGCCGTTCCTGCGATTTCCGCGTGAGTGGGTTAAGGCGTGCTGTTAGCAGTCGGGTGGCTGAAAAAAATGATTAGTCTCCGGACCTGGCGAGGGCAGAAAGCCCGATGCGCAACCGCGACTCAGCTGATTGATAGGCGACAACGGCGATGACGTGGAGGATCGAAAGGTCATCCATGCCGATCGAGCGCAGAGCGTCCACATCGGCTTGAGCCATGAGCCATGGTGTGAGACTCAGCTTGTCCGCGAACTCCGACAATGTGTCGCCCGACCCTGCGGTGCTCTCGGCAGCAGTTAGTGAATCGGCCTGGTCAAGGGCAGCTATGGCGCCGTCGCACGCGTTGCGAGCCGCTATCCGTCGGAGCCGGCTCAGCGTCGCCGAAGATAGCGGGCCAGGACCCTCTGCTACGTAGTCACGCCAGCGGTGCCAAGCTGCCTGCACGTCAGGTAGGGCAGACAGGAGCTCAAGTGAGCCGTCGACGGGCGGCCACTCTTCCGGTCCGGGCCTCGGGGCCGATTCCGTGAGGCCGCGATAGACGAACCGGGGAAGCTCGTTGCCGTAGTCCGCCTCGATTCCGGTGCCGTCGGCTACCCGAGTCAGGTAGTTGAACATGGCTACCAGCCCGATGGCGACCACTATCGAGGTCCGCGACAGACCCTCTTCGGACAGCCGTCGAATATCGACAGGGCCGATCGCCCACGGGCGAGCCGTCAAGGTCTGAGCGAAATCCACCAGGCAGGCATCCTGAGGTGAGAGCTCGTCGAACGCCTGCCCCAGGACGATGCGGCGGCTGACGGTGTCGTCGCCGCTGGCTACACGCAGAAACTCTGCGTGAGCGGTCGTTCAATAGAAGCACTCATTCTCGCGGGAAGTCACCGAGTTGAGCAGCTCCCGGGAGCGCCAGGGAAGCGCGTCGTTGCTCAGCGAGCCCGAGACCGCGAACGTGCGTCGCAGCAACTCTGAATCAAGAGAGTGCGCTCGGATGATCCCAGCCGCGTCACCGTGATCCGGCAGGTATACGGGTGGCATCGGACGGGCAGCCATCGCTGAGTACGCCTCGAGGAGGTCGCCGTCCGCCTCCTGCTTGCCGATCACCCGTAGATATGCCATACCGTCACCCCGCATTGATCGCTGATCGTCATCAGCGTTGGTTAGAAGCTACCGTCCCAGTGCTCATCACGTCCTGGTCGGCGTCGTCAAGCCCTTGCGTCGGGCTGCTGGCGAACAGCGGCGTGCTCCGGCAGGTGGAGCGGAGCCGCCCCCACCGGATGCGCATCGGGATGGGCGCTGCGGTTGGCCAGTTCGAGAGCGTGTTCTGTGGCGTGGGCATCGTCGGTGGGTTGCGGGCGCCACGAGCCCCTGAGCAGCAGCGTGAGCGGGCAGAGGGCCAGTGCCCCGATGGTGCAGATCCAGAACCAGGCTTGCCACTGGCCCGGGCTGTCGGCCCGCGCCTTGAGCAGGCCTGGCACCTTTTCGGCGATCAGGGCGAGATTTCGCTGTGCGATCGGGTCACCGGCCAACGTAGCCAGTGTTGGCGCGCCGACGGTCTCGATCGCCTTCTGTCGCACTGCCGGGTCCTTCGGCGACGCGCCGAGGTCGCTGAACACCTTGGGGTGCGCCTGCGCCTGGGCCAGCAGCAGTTGCAGGGGTTGGCTCTTCGCGAAGTAGGCTCGCGCCTGACCCACGGAAGGGCCGTCGTCGACGATGGGCGTGACAGCCGAGACGATCAACGGGATCGTGACGATCGCGCCGGCGAGGAACAAGCGCAGGGTCCAACCCCAGATGGCCAGGCCGGTGGCCGACAGGGCGGGGTTGCGATGCTCGACGGTCTCGGTGAAGGCAGCCATCCACGGCACCCATACAGCACCCAGGCATAGGCCCATGAGCGCCAGCAGGATCGCGATGGTGGAGAAGGTCGGTGAGGAGTCGGCCTTCGACAGGAACACGATGTCGACCGCGACGGTGACCAGGGCGCCGGCGACGATGAGCGGCTTGCGGACGCGCAGCTTGTCCGACAGCACCCCGAAAACGAGCATGGACACCGCCGCGGTGGCCCACAGCCAGTTCAACAGGGAGTTCGACTCACTGGCGGTGAAGTTGAGGTTGGTCTGGAAGTACACCGGAAGAGCCCCGACGGCGGTGAAGTACATGAGCAGGAAAACGCTGATGCCGACTGCCGGGCCGACGATGTCGAGCCGGACCATCTGCCGGTACGGGTGGCGGGTGGCCTCTTCGTGCGACAGCCCGCGGCTGTTCAGCGCCGCTGCGGTCTTGGCCTCGAGCGCGCCGACGATGCGGTCGCGGTCGGCGCTGTTGAGCTCGCGCAGGAACAGCAGGGCCAGCACGCTGACGACCACGCCGACCCAGCCTGCGACTTTGAACTGGAACTGCCAGTCCGGGTGGCTGTCGAGGGTGTTGCTGGAGACCATGGCGACCAGAAGGCTGCCCAGCACCGGCGTCATCGTCCAGAAGGCCATGGCCTGGGCGCGACCGACCTGGGGGCTGAAGTCACGCACCAACGCCGGCGTGACGACCAGGATGATGCCCTCGAAAATCCCGCCAACGCTCAGAACGATCGCGTATTGAAAGCCGGTCGTCACGTTGGGCACCCATAGCAGCGTCACCAGGGTGACGCCGATCAGGCCGACGACCGCCATGTTGCCGCGTCCCACCTTGTCGGCGACGCCGGACGCCAGGGAGCCGATGGCGCCGACAGCGTTCGACAATGCCGTGACGCTGGCGAAGTACAAGAAAGTGACGTCGAAGTCACCGAGAAGCTGCAGTGTGACTGCCCCAGCGAGAAAGTTCTGGTAATACACCATGACTGTCGCGGTGAAGACAATCGCGAGGTAGAAGATGCGCCTGGCGCCGGTCGGGTACTCCGGCAACTCGCGCTGCCACAGGCCGCGCAACGGCGATGGCGATGCTGTAGGCGATGCTGTAACAGCAGTCATGGTCTCTCTCCCTCTCGTTCCTGGCGAGGGTGGACGGCACCCGACCGCGCCGACAAGGCGCTGAATTGCCTAGGTCATAGACCGGCGGCATCGGCGGTGTAAGAGCGCACGCCTGCATATGCCGTGTGCACGACCGACGCCCTGCAGACGTACCGGCCGGGTCGCCGCAGCTGTGGCGTCGGTTGGGATACCGATTCGCAACCTGAGATCCGCCGTGCGGGTCCAGAATGAGGCGTGGGCCGAGACGACGCGCATCCCGACGACATCGACTGGCTCGATGTCGGCCCTGACGGCGCGCCCGGTGAGATGACCCCGCCCCGGCGGCCATGGCCCAGATGGTTCACCTTGACGGTGGTCGCGCTCGCCGCCGCGCTGGTGGTCGCGGCGCTGAACTACGAACGGGGCGGCACCCCGTCGGCGGCCCGGGGGAGCGCCGCTCCGACCACTCCGACGTCCTCCTCGACCCAGGCCGGCCCTCGGACGCCCACCACCTCGGCGCCGCGACCTGCCGGGCCGGCCGTGTCGGTCACCCGGCTGGGCCGGCCGTTGCTCGGCGCCACCACCGGCTGGGAGCTGGTCGCCCGCGGTGACAGGGTGCTGGTGCGCATCGAGCCGGCCACCGGCCGGATCACCCGCACCGCCATTCCCACCTTGCTCAGCGGCGGCCCGGTGTACCTGCTGGCAGGCGAGGACCAGGTGCTCATCCGCCCGCTGGACAAGGTGCCGGGCTACCTGGTGCCCGACGGCCGGCCGGCACGTGAGCTGCCGGCGCTGCTCGAGCACGACGGCCCGGTGTATCCGGGACCGCGCCCCGACCAGATGTGGGCACGGCCCAGCGATGACCACCAGCCGGTGATGGCGCTGATGGAGCTGGACGGCAGCAGGCTCGCCGAGTTCATTCCGATCCCCTCGGAGAACCTCTCCTTCGACGCGACCGCCGACGGCGCGGGCTACCTGCTGTTTCCCGGTATCGGCGGGGTCTACAACGCCCGGCCCGACGGCCTGCGACGGATCAGCACCGGCTCTCTGGTGGCGGTCGGCCCGACCGGGTGGCTGGTCACCGAATGCGATGACCGGCACCGCTGCCAGTCGGTGGTGATCGATCGCCGCGACGGCTCCCGGCGGGTCGTGAACGCCGCGATAACCGGCCGGCAGCAGCGCGGGGTGATCTCCCCCGACGGGGCGACCGCGGCCATGCTGACCTCGGCCCGCAACGGCGCTATCGGGCTGCAGTTGCTCGACCTCGCCACCGGGAACCGGCGGGTTCTCAACGTCTCGGTCAATCAGTCCTACGAGGGCGCAATCGCCTTCTCACCGGACAGCAACTGGTTGCTCGCCGTCACCGTGGACGGCACGCTCTCGGTGATCAACCGCAAGACCGCGGCCGTGGGCAGCCTGGGCGTGCCGCTGCCGCCGCTCAGCCAGCTCGTCCTGCGGCCCGCCCGCTAGCTGTAGTGCCGACGGGCGCGGTGCTGACTACAGGCGCGGTGCTGACTACAGGCGCAGTGATCGCCGCACCATTTGTTACAAACCGTATGGCCGATACGCACGCCGATCCACCTCACGCGGGTCCACAATGAGGCGTGAGCCGAGGGGACCCGTACTCCGACGACATCGACTGGCTCGATGTCGGCTCCGATGGCGCGCCCGGTGGGACGGCTCCGCCGCGACGTCCATGGCCGAGGTGGTTCACGGCGGCGGTCGTCCTCGCGGTCGTCGCACTCGTGCTCTCGGTGCTGAATCGGGAACGGGCCACCCAGTCGACAGCGCGGGTGAGCACCTTGCCGACGACATCGCCGACATCTGCGCCGACCACGCCGGCACCGAGCCCGACCGCACCCGCGTTCACCGTCGCGCCGCCGGCGCACACGTCAACCCTGCCTGCGGTGTCGGTCACCCGGCTGGGCCGGCCGCTGCTCGGCGCCACCACCGGCTGGGAGCTGATCGCCCGCGGTGACGAGGTGCTGGTGCGCATCGAGTTAGCCGCCGGCCGGATCACCCGCACCACGGTCCCCGGCTCGCGCAGTGATCAGGGCTTCGTCAGCCTGCTGGCAGGTGCGGACCAGGTGCTCATCCAGCCGTTGGACAGGGCGCCGGGCTATCTCGTGCCGGACGGCAAGCCGTCCCGCGAGTTGCCCGTGCTCGACAAGGACGGCTGGGTATTTCCCGGACCCGCTCCCAACCAGATGTGGATGAGGTCCGGTGACAGCCAGCCGGTGATGGCGCTGACCACCTTGGATGGCGGCAAGCTCGCCGGATCCCTCCCGATGCCGCCGGACAGTGCGGCTTATGAAGTGGTTGCCGACGGCGCGGGTGGACTCCTGGTCTCCGGCGTCGGCGGGGTGTACACCGCTGGACCCGACGGCCTGCGCCGGATCAGCACCGGGGCGTTGCTGGCGGTGGGTCCGACGGGCTGGCTGGTGGCCGAATGCGATGACCGGTATCGCTGCCAGACCGTGCTGATCGGCCGGGTCGACGGCTCACGGCAGACCGTGAACGCCGCGATACCGATCCGCAGCCCGCGTGGAGTGATCTCACCCGACGGGGCGACCGCGGCCATGATGACCTTCGACCCCAGCGGAAGGCTCGGGCTGGAGTTGATCAACCTCGCCTCGGGAAACCGGCGCGCCCTCAAGGTGTCCCTGCATATGGAGTCCTATGACGGAGGAGGCATCGCTTTCTCACCGGACAGCGCCCTGGTATTCGCCGTCACCGCCGACAAGACGCTCGCGGTCATCAACCGCGAGACCGGAACCGTCGGCGGCTTGGGAGTGTCCTTGCCCGAACTCAGCCAACTCGTTCTGCGGCCCGCCCGGTAGTCGGCCGCCGATTAGTTGCCGACCAGCCACCGCGCCCGGCACACTCGCCCGCATGCGCCAGGCCTTCGCTCACAGCGCCGAGCTGAGCATGCCCGTCGGCGATGACCCGGCCGCCGTAGGAGCGGCGATCACCGTCGCGCTGTGCGGGCACTGGGAGCACGAGCCGCCCTGCCCGCTGGCACCGCACCACTCCCAGGCCCAGCGCGACGGTGAGACGGTGCGGGTGCGAACCCTGTTCGCGGCCGAGCCCGATCAGGAGCCCGAGGTCCGTCGCCTGATCGAGCAGGCGCTGCGCACCGGCGAGCAGAGCCGCCCGGACGGGGCCACCGCCCGCTGGCAGCTGCTGCGCAGCGAGGCCGCCGAACCCGGCCCCGACGAGCTCGCGCACGCCGAGCGCCTGATCAGCAACTGAGCCGGTCGGCAACCAGAGTCGGCTAGCAACCAGAGCGCCGCGTCCGACCCGTATCGAATTCGCTCGCCAGGACGGTCGATATCGCTACGCGTCGGCCGGCCAGCAACCTGAGCCGCCAGCAACCCTGGCGCCGCGTCCGACCCGTATTGAATTCGCTCGCCAGGACGGTCGATATCGATACGCGTCGGCCGGCCAGCAACCTGAGCCGGCCAGCAAACTGAGCCGCCCAGCAACCCGAGCCCGATCGGGAGCTGACGGGGGCCGACTGCTCAGGCAGGCGGCCGGAAGTCCGTCTGCGTCGTGCCGGGGTAGCCCGGCTCGGCCGGCGGCATCAGGATCCAAAGGATGGGGTAGACGATCAGCTGACTGCCCGGCGCCACGAGCAGGACGATCAGGAACAGCCAGCGGGCCGGCCAGGGGGCGATGCCTAATCGCTGACCGAGCCCCGCGCACACCCCGCCGAGGATGCGTCCCTCACGTGGGCGCGACAACCCCTGGCTACGGAAACGCTCTTGGATGGACCCCATGAGATGTGTGCTCCTCTTCGTACGGTGCTTTCTGCGGCAGTCTGGGCCTGCGCCGCCCGGTGCGGCGTCAGGTGTAAGCATCGCCCCCATGCGGCCTCCGTGGCGTCGGGATCGGCCCTGATCTTTACCCGCACCGCGCGGTAAGCCGATCAGGGTCAGCTCAGGCACTTCCCTGTGGGAGGCCTTAGGAGGGCCGCCTACCGTGAAGGGAGCGACACGGCACTGCCTTCAAGGAGGAAATCGGAATGACCCTCGACGTCCAGCTCAGCGGCAACGTCATGCAGATGGCGCTGGTCCAGCTTCGGCCGGGCCAGACCATCTACAGCGAGGCGGGCAAGTTCTTGTTCAGCTCGGCCGACGTGACGATGGAGACCAAGCTGACCGCGCCCGCGGCTGCCGGCCAGCCCGCGGCCGCCGGTGGCCTGGGCGGCATGCTGCGCGGCGCGATGGACGTCGGCAAGCGGGTGCTGGCCGGTGAGTCGTTCGCGTTCTGCCACTTCAACACGGCCGGCGGCGACGGCCTGCTGGCCCTGGCCGGAGTGCTGCCCGGTGAGATGCGGGTGCTCGAACTGGACGGCCGGACCACCTGGTTCGCCGAGAAGGACGCCTTCGTCGCCGCCGAAGCCGGGGTGCACTTCGACATCGCGTTCTCGGGCATGCGGCAGGGTTTCGCCGGCGGCGAGGGCTTCGTGCTGGAGAAGTTCACCGGCCTGGGCAGCCTGATCATCGCCGGCGCCGGCAACTTCATCGACATCAACCCGGCCGACTACGGTGGCCGGCTCAAGGTCGACACCGGTTGCGTGGTCGCCTGGGACGACCGGATCACCTACGGCATCGAGCGGGTCGGCTCGCTGAACAAGGCCGGTGTGATGAACGCGATGTTCGGTGGCGAGGGAATGAACCTGGCCACTCTGAGCGGCAACGGCTCGGTGATCCTGCAGTCGCTGACCATCGACGGGCTGGCCAAGGCGCTGGCCAAGAACATGGGCGCGGGGGACCGCAAAACCGGGGCCGGGATGGGCGGGCTGTTCTCCGGCAGCACCAGCTGAGCCCGACCCGCGAGCAGTTGACAGGCAGCTTCTTAACGATTTTCGAACGCCCACCACCTAACAGCCGCCACACCTGGGTGGAACTTGTCAGGTGCCTTAATCGTCTCGCCTAGCATGAACATATGTCGCCCGCACCGGGCGGCGAAGATCCGCGACGAAGGTCATGCGGCCTTCCTCTAGTCACCTGGAGTTTCACGTGGGAGTCAGTCTCACCAAAGGCGGCAACGTCTCGCTCACCAAGGCAGCCCCCGGTCTGACCGCGGTCACGGTCGGCCTGGGTTGGGACGCCCGCACCACCGACGGCCAGGACTTCGACCTCGATGCCAGCGCGATCGCTTGCGGTGCCAATGGCAAGGTCCTCTCCGACAAGCACTTCATCTTCTTCAACAACCTCTCCAGCCCGGAAGGCGCCGTCGAGCACACCGGCGACAACCTGACCGGTGAGGGCGAGGGCGACGACGAGCAGGTCAAGGTCAACCTGGCCGGAGCTCCCGCCGAGATCGACAAGATCGTCTTCCCGGTCTCGATCTACAACGCCGAGGCCGGCGGCCAGTCCTTCGGCCAGGTCCGCAACGCCTTCATCCGGGTGGTGAACCAGGCCGACGGCAGCGAGCTGGCGCGCTATGACCTGTCCGAGGACGCCTCGACCGAGACCGCGATGGTCTTCGGCGAGCTGTACCGCAGCGGTGCGGAATGGAAGTTCCGCGCGGTCGGCCAGGGTTACACCTCAGGCCTGGCCGGTATCGCCCGGGACTACGGCGTCAACGTCTGACGCCTTAGCTCGGGCCGGCCGCGAGTGCGTCGCGGCGAGCATGCGCAGGAGAAGAACGCGGGAGGGAGTTGGATGGGAGTCAGCCTCACCAAGGGCGGCAACGTCTCGCTGACCAAGCAGGCGCCAGGCCTGTCCGCCGTGGTGGTCGGTCTCGGCTGGGACGAGCGCACCACGAGCGGCCAGGCCTTCGACCTCGACGCCAGCGCGCTGATGCTGACGCCGAAGGGGCGGATCCTGTCCGACTCCCACTTCGTGTTCTTCAACAACCTCACCAGTCCGGACGGCTCGGTCGAGCACACCGGCGACAACCTGACCGGTGAGGGCGAGGGCGACGACGAGCAGATCAAGGTCGACCTGAGCCAGGTGCCGGCCGAGGTGGACCGGATCGTATTCCCGGTCTCGATCTATGACGCCGACAGCCGGCGGCAGAACTTCGGCCAGGTGCGCAACGCCTTCATCCGGGTGATCAACCAGGCCGACGGCGTGGAGCTGACGCGCTACGACCTGTCCGAGGACGCGTCCAGCGAGACTGCGATGATCTTCGGCGAGCTGTACCGCCATGCTGGAGACTGGAAATTCCGGGCGGTCGGCCAGGGTTACTCCTCCGGGCTGGCCGGCATCGCGCGAGACTACGGCGTCAACGTCGGCTGATCCGGCGCGGACGGGCACACACACCCCAACCGGGGCCGCCACGGCCCTGGTTGCTCACAGATAGCGAAGCTTTCATGGTGTTCAGAATTTTCGGCTGGTCGTTCGGGGTCACCGCGGTCGGCCTGGTGCTGGCGTTGATGTACGGCGGCCCGGCCGGGTTGGCGATCGCGGCCATCCTGATCGTCCTGGAGGTCTCGGTCTCCTTCGACAACGCCGTCGTGAACGCCACGGTGCTGGAGCGGATGAGCCCGTTCTGGCAGAAGCTGTTCCTGACCCTCGGCATCCTGATCGCCGTCTTCGGTATGCGGCTGGTCTTCCCGCTGCTCATCGTCGGGATCACCGCGCACCTGTCGCCGACCGAGGCCGTGACCCTCGCCCTGGAGAAGGGCCCCGCGGACGAGCCGGGCAGCTACGCCTACCTGCTGAACGAGGCGCACCCGGCGATCGCGGCCTTCGGCGGCATGTTCCTGCTGATGCTCTTTCTCGACTTCATCTTCGAGGAGCGGGAGATCACCTGGCTGAGCTGGCTGGAGCGCCCGCTGGGCAAGATGGGCAAGCTCGACATGCTCGGGGTCGTGGTGGCCAGCGTGCTGCTGCTGCTGGCGGCGACCCAGCTCGCTCCCGAGGACAAGGTGGCCACCGTCCTGATGTCGGGCGTGCTGGGCATGGTCACCTACATCCTGGTCAACGGGCTCAGCAGCATGCTCGAAGAGCACGAGGTGCCGCACGTCGACCCGGAGGACGAGTCCGGCTCGGAACTGCTGCCCGCCCCCTCGAAAGAGCTGCCGCCGAGGAGCGCCGCCAAGGCCAACGGCGAGCTCGCCCTCAAGACCGGCAAGGCAGCCTTCTTCTCCTTCCTCTACCTGGAAGTGCTGGACGCCTCGTTCAGCTTCGACGGCGTGATCGGCGCCTTCGCCATCACCTCCGACCCGATCATCATCGCCATCGGCCTGGGCGTCGGCGCCATGTACATCAGGTCGCTGACGGTCTACCTGGTGCGCAAGGGCACCCTGGCCGAGTACGTCTACCTCGAGCACGGCGCGCTGTGGGCGATCGGCTCGCTGGCGGTGCTGTTGCTGCTCACCATCAAGTACCACATCCCCGAGGTGGTCACCGGCCTGATCGGGGTCGGCTTCATCATCGCGGCCCTGGTGTCCTCGGTGCGCCGCAACCGGCGTAACAGCGACGAGAACCCACCCGGCGCCACCCAAGACCTCGACCCGGCGACTGCCGCAGTCTGAGCTCCCAGCACAGAAAGCAGACCATCATGGGTATCGACTACACCAAACGTCCGGCAACCCCCGCGCAGCAGTCCGGCGGCGCTCCGGCGCCGTCCGGCGGCGCACCGGTGTCGCTGTCCAAGGTCACCCTGACCAAGTCGGCGCCTTCGGTGTCGCTGACCAAGCAGGGCTCCTCGACCGGCATGCTGCGGGTGAACCTGAACTGGAACGCCAAGCCGGCCGGTAGCGGCGGCGGCGGCCTGTTCAAGCGGTCCGCTCCTACCCTCGACCTGGATCTCGGCTGCCTGTACGAGTTCACCGACGGCACCAAGGGCGTGGTGCAGGCACTGGGCAACGCGTTCGCGGCCAGCCCTCGGGGCGTCAGCGAGCCGGTCATCCGGCTGGACGGCGATGACCGCTCCGGGACCAACACCGAGGGCGAGAACCTGTTCATCAACCTCAGCTACGCCAGCCAGATCAAGCGGGTGCTGGTGTTCGCGCTGATCTACCAGGGCGCGGCCAACTGGGCGGCGGCCGACGGCCTCGTGACGCTGCACCCGGCCAGCGGCCCGCAGGTCGAGGTCCGGCTGGACGAGACCCGCGACGGCGCCCGGATCTGCGGCATCGCGCTGCTGGAGAGCAGGAACGGCGAGATCTCCGTCCGGCGCGAGGTCAACTACATCGACGGCAGCCAGAGCGCCCTGGACCGCGCCTACGGCTGGGGCATGAACTGGGCTCCCGGGCGCAAGTAGCTCGCAGCCCACACCTCCCAACCCGAAGGAGTCCCACCATGTCTGACCTCGACCTCGGTTCGAGCGCCACTCCGGCGGCGACCCCGCCGGCCGGCAACGCGCTGGTGCTGGCGCCGCCGCCGCCCGTGGTCGTGGTGGAGAAGGAGCAGGCGGTCGGGGCGGTGCCGGTGGACAACACCCGCCAGCTGGAGTTGCGTTCCCGCGCCCAGACCTTCGCCCAGGAGCTGGCCGGCCTGGAGGCCAACTCACCGGCGTTCACCGAGAAGGTCAATGCGATCACCTCGATGGGCGAGCAGGACATGCGCGCCTCGGCCAGCGTCTCCAACCGGATGCTGGACCGCCCGGCGGCCGCGCTGAACGCCAGCAAGGGCCGCGGTGGCGCCGACGCCCAGTCCCGGGTCGCCAGCACCCTGGGCGAGCTGCGCCAGACCGTCACCGAGCTCGACCCGAACCGGGCTGACCTGACCGGGGTCAAGAAGGTCCTGAAGTTCCTGCCCGGCGGCGACAAGGTGCAGCGCTACTTCCAGAAGTACGAGTCGGCCCAGACCCAGCTCAACGCGATCATCAAGGCGCTGGAGTCGGGCCAGGACGAGCTGCGCAAGGACAACGCGGCCATCGACACCGAGAAGGCCAACATGTGGGCCACGATGGGCAAGCTCAGCGAGTACAACGAGCTCGCCGGCGCCCTCGACGCGGCCGTCGAGGAGAAGATCGCGCAGCTGCAGGCGGCCGGCCAGACCAAGCAGGCCGACGCCCTGAAGGCCGACGCGCTGTTCCCGATCCGCCAGCGCCGGCAGGACATCATGACCCAGATGGCCGTGGCGGTGCAGGGCTACATGGCGCTGGACCTGGTTCGCAAGAACAACATCGAGCTGATTAAGGGTGTCGACCGGGCCCAGACCACCACCATCGCCGCGCTGCGGACCGCGATCATCGTCTCGCAGGCGCTGTCGCGGCAGAAGCTGGTGCTGGAGCAGATCACCGCGCTGAACGCCACCACCTCCGACCTGATCGAGCGGACCTCGGAGCAGCTGCGGATCCAGGGCGGCCAGATCAACCAGCAGGCCGCCTCCTCGACGATCGAGGTCGCCAAGCTGCAGGCCGCCTTCGACAACGTCTTCGCGACCATGGACGCCCTGGACACCTTCCGGGCCCAGGCCGCCGACTCGATGGCCGCGACCGTCGACGCGCTCCAGGGCCAGATCGAACGCGCCAAGCCCTACCTTGAGCGCACCCGGCGGGGCGAGCTGAGCGCCAGCGGCGGAGAATAAACGGTCGGGTCCTGCTGCCCTGCGACGACGAAATGGACGATCATGACCTGGTTCCGGAAGCTGCTGCCGCCGCCGGTCGCGCCGGCTCCGGCGCCGGAGCCGCCCGTCGCTGAGCCAGCACTCGACGGCGATGACCCGGTGTCGCTGCGCATCGAGCTGGCGCGGCTGAACCGTTTCATCAACCAGAACTCCGGCCAGTTGCCCGGCGAGTCGGTGGTGACCGCCCGCCGGGTGACCGACGTGCTGCGCGAGGTGATCGACACCTCCGAGATCCGGCCGCTGGACATCTACGCGGTGATCTCGGTCAAGGGCATCCTGACGGACTACCTGCCGACCACGCTGCGCAGCTTCCTGGCTCTGGACGACGCCCAGCTGACGGTGGCCCGCCCGTCCGGGCGCACCCCGATCCAGTCGTTGCAGGAGCAGCTGGAGGCGCTGCTGGACGCGGCCACCAGCGTCCTCACCGCCGCCCAGGCGCAGGACGCCGACGCGCTGCTGAGCCAGGGCAGTTTCCTGCGTACCAAGTTCTCGGGCTCGGACCTGGATCTGTAGATGGCGACCATGAAGCGCGGCTCCAACGTCGCCCTGACCCGTGAGATACCCAGCCTGACCGGGCTGGTGCTGGGAGTGCGCTGGGACGCCGGGGCCGAGACCGCCCTGACCGACAACCTGGTGGTGGCCACCATCCTGTGCGACGAGCACAGCAAGGCGCTATCGGACGAGCATTTCGTGTTCTTCAACCAACTCACCGAACCGTCGATGACGGTGAGCCAGCTGGAGAAGGCGATGGGACCCGACGCCGAGCAGATCGAGATCCACCTCGACGCGGTCCCGCCCGAGGTCAGCCGGATCGTCGTGGTGATGTACCTGAACGAGGGCATGGGCCTGCGGCGCAGCCTGGGGCGGCTGCGCGAGTGCGTTCTGCGGGTGCTGAACCTGGCTGACAACGCCGAGCTGGTTCGTTCGGAGAACCTGGCCAACTCACTCGACGGTGAGACCGCCATGTCGCTGGGCGAGGTGTATCGCCATCAGGGCGACTGGAAGTTCAAGGTCATCGGGGAGGGTTATTCCACCGGAATCGCCGGCCTGGCCAAGGACTACGGGATCACGCTGTGAACATCGACGTGCACGCCCCCGACCGGGCGCCGGCACGGACCGACCTGCCGTTCCTGCGGCACCGGGTGCGGTTCCGCCCGGCGGCCCAGCAGCCCGCCCCGGCTGCGGGTTCGTCGAGCCTGGACCTGTCTTCGCCGCCGAGTCGGCCCACGGCTCGTCCGGCGGCTGCCGGTTCGTCGAGCCTGGACCTGTCCTCGCCGCCGAGCCGGCCCGCGGCTCGTCCGGCGGCGGCTGCCGGTTCGTCCAGCCTGGACCTGTCCACGCCGGCTGCCGCGCCGCCGGCCGCCGTCGCAACGCCGGCGGTCAGCGGCCGGCCCAGCGGCCCGCGGCGGGTCGCCCGCCCGCTGCCCCGGGCCCGCTCCGGAGAGCGGACGCTGCTGACCCCGAAGGCCCCCACGGTCACCCTGAACCGGCTGCAGAGCGGCATCGGCGTGCTGAGCGTCGAAGCGGCCTGCTCCCCGGCGGTCGGGGACCTGCGGATCGGCGCGGCCTACCAGCTGGCCGACGGCCATAGCTCCATCGTCTCGCGGGTAGGCGCGAGCTCCACCGCCCCGCGCAACTCCCGGCGTCCGGTGATCGTCGCCAGGGCCGAGAAGTACGAGCGGCTGGTGGTGGATCTGCGGCAGAACCGGCTGCTCGAACGGATGGTCGTCTACGGCTTCTCCGAATCCGGCGGGCAGCTGAACTGGGGCGGCACCCTCGTGCTGAGGACGGCCGGCGGCGCTCGGGTGGAGCTGCCGCTGGACCGGCCGGCCTCGGGAGGTGTCACGGTGCTGCTGTCGATCTACAACGTCAGAGGTGAGTTCGTGGTGCGCGCCGAGATGGAGAACATCGCCGGCTCGATCCGCAACGCGGTCCAGGCCTATGGTTTCGACCTGATCAGCTGGCTGGACGACCGCACCCCGGTGGCCTGAGGAGGGTGACCATGCGCCATTTCGATTTTCTGTCCGAGGCCGACCGGCAACGGCTGTTCTTCCAGCCCCCGCAATCGTTCAGCGCCGACGATGATCTGGACGTGCTGGGCATGGCGCTGGGCGCCACCCTGTACAGCCCGGCCACCCGCCCGACACTGGTGGCCGACCTGACCAAGCGTGTCACCCACGGCGTGCTCAGCACGGTGATCTGCCTGGAGGACTCCATCCCGGACGAGGCGGTGCCGGCGGCCGAGCAGAACGTGATCAGCCAGCTGCAGGCCTACGCCGAGTCGGGCTCGCAGCGCCCGCTGGTGTTCATCCGGGTGCGCTCGGCCGAGCAGATCCCGATGATCGTGGCCGGCCTCGGTGAGCAGGTCTCGATCCTGACCGGCTTCGTGCTGCCCAAGTTCACCGACGAGAACGGCGCGCGGTACCTGGACGCGATCAGCGAGGCCAGCGCGGTGACCGGTCACCGGCTGCTGGCGATGCCGGTCCTGGAGGCGCCGTCGGTGATCTATGCCGAGTCCCGGGTCGAGGTGCTGCTGCAGGTGCGCCAGCTGCTGAACAAACACCGCGAGAACGTGCTGGCCGTCCGGATCGGGGCGACCGATCTCAGCTCGGCCTTCGGCCTGCGCCGGTCCCGCGACCTGACGATCTACGACGTGCGGGTGGTGGCCGACGTCATCGCCGATGTGGTCAACATCCTCGGTCGGGCGGACGAGACCGGTTTCATCGTGACCGGCGCGGTCTGGGAGTACTTCTCCGGAACCGAGCGGATGTTCAAGCCGCAACTGCGGGAGGCGCCGTTCATCGCGCATTCCGAGCGGGCGCTGCGCACCGACCTGATCGCCCGCGACCTCGACGGCCTGATCCGCGAGGTCGCCATGGACAAGGCGAACGGCTTGACCGGCAAGACCGTCATCCATCCCAGCCACGTGGCCGCCGTGCACGCGCTGTCGGTGGTGACCCATGAGGAGTTCTGCGACGCCCGCGACGTGCTGGGCACCCGGTCCGGCGGCGGGGTGGCGTCCTCGGTGTACGGCAACAAGATGAACGAGTCCAAGCCGCACTCGGCGTGGGCCCGGCGCACCGTGCTGCGCGCCGCGGTGTTCGGCGTCGCCAACGCCGACATCTCCTTCGTCGACCTGCTCGGCGCCGGGCTGCATCAGTGACCGCCGGCGTCCCGACCGGCGGTGCCCCGACCGGCAGTGCCCCGACCGGCAGTGCCCCGACCGGCAGGGCCCCGACCGGCGGTGCCTCGACCGGCAGTGCGCCGACCGGCAGTGCGCCGGACGGCGCGGCGCCGTGGTCGGGCCGGTGGGTCGCCGAGGCGCTCGGCGTCAGCATCGAGCCGGGGCAACCGGTCGGGCCCGGACCCGGCTCGCCCTTGACGGTGCCGGATCTGGTGGGAATGGCCTTGCGCCACAACCCGCGACGCGCGCACCTGCTGGTCTCGACAGTGCTGGGCAAGCACCTGCCCGCCGATCCGCGACTGGTCTACGGCGCCGGCCGGCTGCTCGGCGCGATGGTCGCCGACCGGCTGGCCGGGCAGCACGGCGACATCACCGCCGAGGGTGGCGCGCTGCTGCGCTCGGCGCTCAACGCCGCCGAGCCGGCTGAGGACTGCCGTCGGCTGATCGAGCTGTGCGACCGGCATCGCGCCGGTTCCCCGCCGGTCGACGGCGCTCTGAGAGTCGACGGCGCTCTGCCGGGCGACGGCGCGGTGGTGCTCGGCTATGCCGAGACCGCCACCGGTCTGGGGCACTGCGTCGCCGAATCGCTGGCCGGGAACTACCTGCACTCCACCCGGCGGCTGGTTCCCGGTTGCCAGCCGGTGGCCGGCTTCGACGAGGAACACAGCCACGCGACCCGGCACCTGCTGCTGCCGGCCGATCCTGAGTTGCTGGCCGGCCCCGGACCGCTGGTGCTGGTCGACGACGAGCTGTCTACCGGTCAGACGGTGCTCAACACCATCCAGGCGCTGCACCGGGACTGGCCCCGGCAGCGTTACCTGATCGCCGTGCTGGTGGACCTGCGCTCGACGGCCGATCGGGCCAGGCTGCGCCGGACCGCGGAGTCCCTCGGCGTCGAGATCGACGTGGTGACGCTGGCGTCGGGACAGCTGCGGGTGGCCGAGGACGCGCTGGCGGTGGGGCAGCGGCTGGCGGCCCGGCAGCCAGTGACCGAGCCTGGCTCGGGACGCCGGGCGCGGCTGAGCCCGGTGCTCACCGGCTGGCCGGCGGCACTGCCCGAAGGCGGCCGGCACGGCTTCGCGCCCGGCTCGCAGTCAGCACTCGAGCAGGCGAGCGCCCAGCTGGCCAAGGTGCTGGCCGTCCGGCTGCACGAGCACCGCCCCGCCGATCAGGACAGCAGCACCAGTCAGCCAGCACAGCCAAGTCAGCCAGCACAGCCAAGGCGAATCCTGGTGCTCGGCAGCGAGGAGCTGATGTACGCGCCGCTGCGGATCGCCGCCGCCCTGGCCGATGAGCTCGAGGGCTGGGCCACCGTCCGGTACTCCACCACCACCCGGTCACCGGTGGTGGCGGTGGACGATCCCGGCTACGCGATCCGCAACCGGCTCAGCTTCCCCAGCTCGGACGAGGCGGCGGATCCGGCCGGTGATCCCGGCGCGCGCTATGCCTACAACGTCGCCGGCCCGGGCCCGGACCAGGGGTTCAGCGACATCGTGCTGGTCACCGACACCGACCTGGCGGAGCACCACGGCCCGACCGGGCTGGTGGGCCGGCTGGCCGCGGTCACCGATCACCTGCAGATCGTCCGGCTGCCGACCTACCGACCGCTGCCTGCTCCGCTGACCGGGCCGGACTTCGGCAGCTACCCCGCCGCCGATGTGGCCTGGTTGCTCACCGACCTGTCCGGCGTCGCGCTGGAGGCCCCGACCGAGGAACGCGAGGAGGCCATCCAGTCCGGCGGCGCGCACTATGCCGAGTCACTGCCACACGAGTACCAGCCGAGCGCGGAGTACCGGCAGCTGTTCACCGACACTCTGGCCGAGTCGGCCGACCGGCTGGCACACGCCGTCGGGGTCGTCACCGAGCTGGTGCTGGACCGGCGCGGGCCCGGAGTTGTCCTGGCCTCACTGGCTCGCGCCGGCACGCCGGTGGGGGTGCTGATGCGCCGGTGGGCGCGCTTCGCCCACGGCCTCGAGCTGCCCCACTACAGCGTTTCCATCGTCCGGGGCAGGGGAATCGACGAGCTGGCGCTTGCCTACCTGGCCCGTCACCACGATCCCGCCGACGTGATGTTCATCGATGGCTGGACCGGCAAGGGCGCCATCACCCGCGAGCTGGCGGCGGCGGTGGCCGGCGTGAACCAGGCCTGGTGGCCGGCTGGCGGTGGCTTCTCGGCGGAGCTGGCGGTGCTGGCCGACCCCGGCAGCTGCGTGCCGATCTATGGCACCCGCGAGGACTACCTGATCCCGTCGGCCTGCCTGAACTCGACCGTGTCCGGGCTCGTCTCGCGCACCGTGCTCAACGCCGAGCTGATCGGGCCCGGCCAGTTCCACGGCGCGAAGTTCTACGCCGAGCTGGCCGACGCCGACGTCTCAGTCGACTTCATCGACGCGGTCACCGCACGGTTCGCGGCGGTGGCCGAGGCGGTGGCGCGGGACTGGCCGGTGCTGCGCGAGTCGGACCGGCGCCCGACCTGGGCCGGTTGGCAGAGCGTGCGGCAGCTCAATGAGCAGTACGGCGTGGGGGATGAGAACCTCGTCAAGCCGGGCGTCGGCGAGACCACCCGGGTGCTGCTGCGCCGGGTGCCGTGGAAGGTGCTGATCCGGACCGGCGACGCCGAGAAGTTGCACCACGTGCTGCTGCTGGCGCGCCAGCGCGGGGTGCCGGTCGAATCCGTCGACGGGTTGGCCTTCAGCTGCGTCGGGTTGATCCATCCCCGGTTCAGCCGCGGCACGGCCGAGGACGGCCAGCTCGGCACGGCCGAGGACGGCCAGCTCGGCGCGGCCGAGGACGCCGGTCGACTCGACGCGGCGGCCGGCACCGGCCGATGAGCGTCCTGATCGCCACCGACCTGGACCGCACCCTGGTGTACTCCCGCGCCGCGCTGGCGCTCACCCCCGGCGCGCTGCCGGAGCTGACCTGCGTGGAGACCCGCGGCGGTGAGCAGGTCGGCTTCATGACCGCGGCCGCGGCCCGGTTGACTGCCGCACTGGCCGGCCGGGCGGTGCTGATGCCGGTGACCACCAGGCTGCCCGAGCAACTGGCCAGGATCGAGCTGCCCGGGCCGCCGCCGCGGTTCGCCATCGCCGCGAACGGTGGCGTGCTGCTGGTGGACGGCCAGGCTGACCGGGCCTGGCAGGGTCGGGTCGCTCGCGCGGTGGCCGAATCTGCCAATCTGTCTGATGTCCTGACTTACGTCAGACAGCACTGCCTACCGGCCTGGACGCTCCAGGTGCGCGAGGCCGGCGGCCTGTTCTGCTATGCCGTGCTGGGTGATGTCGGGGCGCCGGAGGGCTTCGTCGCCGAGGCCGCCGCGTGGGCCGCCGACCGGGGATGGACGGTCTCGGCGCAGGGCCGCAAGCTGTACTGGGTTCCGCGCGGGCTCACCAAGACCGCGGCGGTCGACGAGGTGGCCGGCCGGGTCGGAGCCGAACTGGTGCTGGCCGCGGGGGACTCGCTGCTGGACCGCGAGCTGCTCTGCTACGCCGACCGGGGCATCCATCCGGCGCACGGTGAGCTGTTCACCAGCGGCTGGTCGGCGCCCGGGGTGGAATGCACCCGCGCGGCCGGCGTGCTGGCCGGTGAGGAGATCGTGGAGTGGCTCACCGGCCGGGCTGAGGAGTTCAGCCGCCGGTCCGCGCCTCCGGCCGCGGCGATAGGCTGACTCGGACCGCCCCCCGCGATCGCAAGGAGCTGACCGCCGCGATGATCGACCTGAAGAAGCTGGCCGCTGACCCCGACTCCTACCGCCGCTCGCTGGCCAAGCGCGGAGCCGAGTCGGTCGACGTCGACGGCGTTCTGAAGGCCCAGCAGGCGGTCACCCAGCTGACCCAGGAGTACGAGCAGTTGCGGGTGCAGAGCAAGGAGCTGACCAAGCGGGCGGCCAGGGACGAGGCGCTGCGCGCGGAGGCCCGGACGCTGCGCGACCAGCAGACCGAACTCGAGACCCGGCTGCGGCAGGCCCGTGAGGAGCTGACCAGCAAGGCGTCCTGGCTGCCCAACTACCTCGATGATCGGGTGCCGGCCGGCGACGAGTCGGCCAACACCGTGATCCGGGCGGCCAATCCGCCGGTCGAGGGCGGACCGTACAAGCCGCACGACGAGATCGCCCTGGGACTGGGCATCCTGGACACCGAGCGGGCCGCGAAGCTGTCCGGCTCCCGGTTCTACAACCTGAAGGGCGACGGGGTCCGGCTGCGGCTGGCGATGTTGCAGCTGTTCCTGGACATGGTGGAGGGCCAGGGCTTCGAGCTGGTGTCACCACCGGTGCTGGCCAAGCGATTCTCCTTCTACGCTTCGGGATACCTGCCGTTCTCCCAGTCCGACAACTTCAGCGTCAGCGACTCCGAGCTGTCCCTGACCGGCACGTCGGAGCAGGCGCTGCTGGGCATGCACGCCGACGAGGTGCTGCCGGAATTGCCGGTCAAGTACCTGGGCGACTCGATGTGCTTTCGCACCGAGGCCGGCAGCCATGGCCGCGACGTCCGGGGCATGCTGCGGGTGCACCAGTTCTACAAGCTGGAGCAGTTCCTCTACTGCGCGCCGGACGAGGTCGAGGCGCTGCACCTGCAGATGCTGAGCAACGAGGTCGCCTTCATCGACGCGTTGAACGTGCCCAGCCAGACGATCATCTGCAGCTCCGGCGACGTGGCCGCCCCCGGCTTCTTCAAGTACGACGTCGAGGCGTGGTTCCCCTCGACCGGCCAGTACCGCGAGCTGACCTCCAACACCAACCTGACCGACTACCAGACCCGGCGGGCCGGCATCCGGGCCCGGATCGACGGCAAGATGGTGCACCCGTACACCATCTCGGCCACCGGGTTCTGTGACCGGCACATCGCCGCGATGTTGGAGAACAACCAGCTGCCCGACGGCTCGGTCACCGTGCCCGAGGCGCTGCGGCCCTACCTGGGCGGGCGCGAGGTGCTGCGCCCGGTCAGCTGACCGGCTTGGAGTGCACGCTGACCAGGTAGCCGTCGGACTCAGCGGCGCCGTCCCAGCCACCGTGCCGGGCCACCTCGGCCAGCCCGGCCCCGGCGCAGGCCGCCAGGTAGTCCGCGGCCGGCGTCACCGGGCAGCCGGCCGGCAGGTGCGCGGAGTCCAGGCCGAAACCGGCGACCAGCAGCCCGCCGGGCCCCAGCACCGCGGCCAGCCGCCGGACGGTCTCGCTCAAGGTGCCCGGGGCCAGCAGCGGGATGACGTTGCCGGCCGCCACCACCAGGTCGAAGCCGGCCTCGGCGGTGGCTGATTCACGGCTGGCCGGTTCGAGGTCGGCTGGTTCGAGGTCGGCTGGTTCGAGGAGCCGGTCCGGACCGGGCAGCGCGGCTAGGTCGGCGCTCAGCCAGCGCAGGTCCGGCGCGGCCCGGCGGGCCTCGGCCAGCATCGAGGAGTCCACATCGACGCCGACCACCCGGTAGCCGAGCTCGGCCAGCCTGATCGCGACCCGCCCGGTGCCGCAGCCGGCGTCGAGCACCCGGGCCGGCATCCGAACCAGCCCGGCGCAGAAGGAAGCCTCGCCGTGCATGTCCTGCCCGGTCGCGGCCAGCCGGGCGAACCGGGCGGCGTAGTCGGGGCCGGGCGCCTGGCCGGCAAGTTCGGTCCACCGGGTGGGCGACGGTTCACCGGGCAGGGTTCCACCGGTCTCGGTCATGGCCTGGAGGCTACCGACTTCGCCGGGCAGGCAAGAATGGCCTGGTGGATGACCAGACCAGGGCGCGGCGGGCGGCGTGTACGCGATTTGTCAACGGCGACGGGCTGGTGCCGCCGGCGGCGCTGCTGGCCACCATCAGCCCGGACTCCGAGCCCGACGTCTACGGCGACGGCGGCGTCGTCACCGAGCTCGAGCAGTACCTGGCCGCCCTGCTCGGCAAGCCGGCCGCGGTATTCCTGCCCAGCGGCACGATGGCCCAGGGCGCGACGCTGCGGGTGCATGCCGACCGGCGAGGCAGCCGCACCGTGCTTTGGCACCCCGCCTGCCACCTGGAGAACAACGAGGGCCAGGCCCATTCCCGGCTGCACCAGCTGACCGGCCGCCCGGTCGGCCAGCTGGACCGGTTGATCACGCTGGCAGACCTCGAGGCGGTGGCCGAGCCGGTCGCGGCGGTGCTGCTGGAGCTGCCGCAGCGTAACCTCGGCGGCCAGTTGCCGGACTGGGCCGACCTCGGCGCGCAGCTGGACTGGGCCCGTGAGCGAGGCGTCGCGGTGCACCTGGACGGGGCCCGGCTGTGGGAGGCCTCGGCCGGCTATGACCGCGAGCCGGCTCAGATCGCGGCGCTGTTCGACACGGTGTATGTCTCGTTCTACAAGGGGATCGGGGCGTTGCCGGGCTGCTGCGTGGCGGGCTCGGAGGCTGACGTCGCCCAGGTTCGGGAGTGGCGCCAGCGGCTGGGCGGCACCCTGTTCGGCTTGTGGCCGGCTGCCGCGTCGGCGCTGGCGCTGCTGGGAGAACGGCTGGCCGAGATGCCGGCCCGGTTGCGGCACGCCAAGGCGATCGCCGCCGCGCTGGCCGCAGTGGCGGGCGTCCGGGTGGTGCCCGACCCGCCGCAGACCCCGATGATGCACCTGCTGTTCGAGGTGGAGGCCGAGCGGTTCAGCGCCAACGCCCAGCGGCTGGCCGAGCAGGACGGCATCTGGACGTGGGCTAAGCCGTACCCGACCGGTGACCCGAAGGTGGTGCGCTGCGAGCTGAGCGTCGGGCGGGCCACCTGCCGGTTGGAGCCTGCTGTGATTGCCGACACCCTTGCCGCGCTGGTCACCTGATGCGGAGCCGTTTCGCCCGGAAATAACAGGACATTCAGCAACCAGCGGCCGGCCGCGTTGTCAGTGCCGGCCGGTAGAAAGGGAGCATGACCGCTGTAGCTCCTGACGCCACCGCCCCCGACGCCACCCGGCAACTGTTGCAGGTTCGGCGCATCTGGGCCGAGCCCGAGGCGCTGGCCAGCCCCCGGGGCCGGCAGGTCCTCGACCGGTTTCCGGCCGCTGAGGTCATCGAGGTCGACTCGCACTGGAACATCGAGGAGTTGCACGGCAACGCCGGCAATGTCGACCGGTGGGTCCGGGTCAAGACCGAAGATCTGGTGATCGGCGTCAAGAAGTCGCTGGCGGCCCGTCCGAACGGCCGGTCCGCCGACTGGATCGCCCCGTCGCTGGCCAACGGCTGCGCGATGGCGTGCGCCTACTGCTACGTGCCGCGACGCAAGGGTTACGCCAATCCCATCACGGTGTTCACCAATATCGACAAGATCATCGGCTACCTGGGCAGGCACATCGCCCGGCAGGGCCCGAAGGCCGAACCGAACCAGTGCGACCCGGCCGCCTGGGTGTACGACATCGGCGAGAACAGCGACTGCTCCGTCGACGCGCTGGTCAGCGACAACGTCGCCGACCTCATTGCCGCCTTCCGCGACCAGCCGGGCGCCAAGGCATCGTTCGCCACCAAGTACGTCAACCGCGACCTGCTCGAGCTCGACCCGCGGCGGCGCACCCGGATCCGGTTCTCCCTGATGCCCGAAGCGGATTCGCGGCTGCTGGACATCCGCACCAGCCCGATCGCGGACCGGATCGCCGCCATCGACGACTTCGTCGCGGCCGGCTACGAGGTGCACCTGAACTTCTCGCCGGTGGTGCTGCGCGACGGCTGGCTGGCGGACTGGGCCGAGCTGCTGCGCCAGATCGGCGACGGCGCGGGCGAGGCGTTCAAAGCCCAGGCCGCGGCCGAGGTGATCCTGATGACCCATAACCGGCAGCTGCACGAGGTCAACCTGGGCTGGCACCCCAAGGCCGAGGACGTGCTGTGGCGGCCCGAGCTGCAGCAGGCCAAGCGCTCCCAGAGCGGTGGCTGGAACGTCCGTTACCGCAACAACATCAAGGCCGACGCGGTACAGCAGTTGCGGGACCTGGTGGCCGCCGATGCGCCCTGGCTGCGAATCCGCTACGCCTTCTAGCCGATCCGCCCTGCAGGCCCGATCAGCCTGCTAGCCGATCAGCCTGCTAGCCGACCAGCCTGCTAGCCGAGTACCGCGTCCGCTTCGATCTCGACCAGCAGCTCGGGCGCGATGAGGGCACGCACCTCGAGCATCGACGCGGCCGGGCGGATGTCGCCGAAGAACTCGCCGTGGGCGCGGCCGACCTCTTCCCAGCGGCTGATGTCGGTGACGAACATCCGGGTGCGCACCACGTGCTCCAGGCTCGCGCCGACCTGCTCCAGCGCTGCCGAGATCCGGCGGATCGCCTCGCGGGCCTGCTCGGCGAGGTCGTCACCGCCGACGGCGCCGCCACCTGGCAGGGCCGCCGTGGTGCCGGCCACCGACACCCAGGAACCGACCCGGACGGCCCGCGAGTAGCCGACCGCCGACTCCCATGTCGCCCCTGAGGACACCAGCTGACGCTCGCTCATGGGCCGCAGTCTTCCAGCCGGTGCACCAGCGAGCCATCGGCAACCCGGGCTCGGATCCGCGCCGCAGTGGTGGCGGGATCGTCGCTGTCTTCGGTGAAAAGGTGCCTCGCCGGGATCTTGGCCTCGGCGAACATCCGGTGCACGTCCCGGGTCGCGGCAAGGTCGGCGAACCCGTGCCCGACGCGGCTTCCGACCCTGGCCACGCAGCATCGCGCCGAGGGCAGCAGCACGGCGTAGTGCAGCTCGCTGAGCCCGGTCGCGGCCAGGAACGCCGGCAGGGACCAGGTGCCGATCACCCCGTCATAGACCACCGGATAGCCGCCGCTGACCAGCCGCCCGGTGGCGGCGGCCGCGGCCGCGAGGATCACGTCGTTCTGCTGGGCCGCCTCGTCCAGCCAGGGCATCACATAACCCTGCCGGATGAAGGCGAAAAACGCGTCGCCGGCCACCAGCGCGCTGGTGCTGAAGCTGTCGGCCAGCAGGGCCGCCACCGTCGACTTGCCGGCGCCCGGCGGTCCGGCCACCACAATCAACCCGGTCACGGCGTCAACGCCGGCCACTGCGCCAGCAACGCCTGGATCTCGGCCGCGACCCGGTCCGGGTCGACGAGCTGGTGCAGGTGCTGCCCGTCGAGCACCGCCGTCGGCCAGCCGCGGGCCGCAGCCGCCGCCCGCTCCGCCGCGTAGGTCGATCCGAAGCCCAGGTAGGCGCCCGGCCGGTCATCCCAGCCCGGCGGCACCGCCAGCGACCCGGCGAAGTAGGACAGCGGCATGCTCGGCTGCCCGCGCTCCACCCGCTCCCGCACCTCGTCGCTGGGGAAGAGGCCGGAGAGATCCTCATCCCACCACCGGGTCCACGGCGGCAGCATCCCGTCCCGATCGGCCTTGGCCGCCAGGAAATCGGCGAACTCTTCCGGAGCGAGCCGAACCTGCCCGGCGGCCGGCGGCAGGCCGGCGTCGACGAACACGTAGCCCGCAACCCGGCGCTCGGCGACCAGGCCGGGCACGTACAGGCCGGCGTTGCTGTGCGGGATCAGGATCGCGTCCCGATCGGTGGGAATGGCGTCCAGGAACCGGGCACGCACCTGCTCGGCGGTGCATGGCTGGCTGGAGGTGCTGGGCTGGCTGGAGGCGCTGGGCTGGCTCTCAAGCGCATCGGCGTTAGCAACCTCAGCCACCGACCAGCCGGCCGAGGCCAACCGCCGCGCGACCGGATGCCACACCAGCGCGGGCAACAACGGGCTCGGCAGCAGCACCAGCACGGGATCCATGGCACAGGACGCTATCGCCCGCGGTCGGCGAGCCGCACCCGCTGAGCCGGACCGGCGGCCTCCGGGCTGCCACGTCGGCCCAGCCGGGCGCCGTCCTAGGATCGAGAGGTGGCGATCTTCCAGACAGTGACCACCGCCGGCGGCGCGACGCTGGAATACCTGGTCAGCGGCCCGCCGGACGCTCCGGTGCTGCTGTTCCAGCCGGGCACCCCGAATTCCGCGGTGCTCTTCAGCTGCGTCGTCGAGCCCGCCGCGAAGCTGGGGCTGCGCACCGTCAGCTACTCCCGGCCCGGTTACGGGCAGTCCACGCCCCGTCCGGGACGCAGCGTGGCAGACGCCGTCGCCGACATCGAGGCGGTGCTGGACGCCGTCGGCGCCGAGGAGTTTACAACGCTGGGCTGGTCCGGCGGCGGCCCGCACGCGCTGGCGGCCGGCGCCCGGCTGCCCGAGCGGTGCCGGGCGGTGGCGGTGCTGGCCGGGGTGGCGCCGTATCCGGCGCACGGCATCGACTTCTTCGTCGGCATGGGCGAGGACAACGTGGCCGAGTTCGGCGCCGCCATCGTCGGAACCGCCGAGCTGAGCCCGCTGCTCGAGACGTTCGCGGCCGAACTGACGACAGTGACCGGGACGGGCGTCATCGAGGCGATGGCCGGGCTGCTGTCCTCGGTGGATCGGGCAGCGCTGACCGGTGAGTTCGCCGAGGAGATGGCGGCGGCGCTGCGCCGGGCGGTGCTCAACGGGATCGCGGGCTGGCGCGACGATGACCTTGCCTTCGTCAAGGACTGGGGATTCGACCTCGGGCAGATCACCGTGCCGGTCGACGTCTGGCAGGGCCGGCAGGACCGGATGGTGCCGTTCGAGCACGGCCAGTGGCTGGCCGCCGAGGTGCCGGGCGCGCAGGCGCACCTGTTCGCCACCGAGGGCCACCTGTCGATGCTCAGCCAGCTCCCTGACCTGCTGGCCGAGTTGCGGCACCGGGCCGGCTGGCCCCGCTGACCGGGCCGGCTGATCGGGCCGGCTGCCCCCGCCGGGCCAGTCCGCACCGCTACCGGCTACTGGTGAGCCGGCCGTTGGTGAGCTCGATCTGGCGGTGGCAGCGGGCCGCCACCTCGGGGTCATGGGTGCAGATCACCACGGTCGATCCACTGGCGGCCAAAGCGAAAACCCGATCCAGCACCCGCTGCCTGGAGTCGTGATCCAGCTCGGCGGTGAGCTCGTCGGCCAGCAGCACCGCCGGCTCGATCACCAGCGCCCGGGCGATCGCGACCCGCTGCTGCTGGCCGCCGGACAGCTGCTCCACCAGGTGGTCGGCGACCTCATCCAGGCCGAGCACGGCCAGCGCGTCCTCGGCGCGGTCCAGGATCTCGTTGCGGTCCAAGCCGTCCGAGTCCGAGCCCTGCAGCACGATCTCGACGTTCTCGGCGGCGCTGAGCACGCTGACCAGGCCATAGCCCTGCAGCACCAGGCCATACCCCTCGGGCACCGTCCCCTCGACCTGCGCGCCGGTCCTGGACACCGTTCCGCTGTCAGGGGGTTCCAGCCCGGCGAGCAACGCCAGCAGGCTCGACTTGCCGCTGCCGGACGGCCCGGTGATCGCCAGCACCTGGTAGGGGTAGGCGCTGACCGAGACGTCCTCCAGCACCGCCCGCCCACCCCGCCGGTAACCCACCCGGTCCGCGACCAGGGTCGGCGGAAGCTCACCGTTGGGGTGCTGCGGCGTCGAGTGCCGGGCGGTCATCGGTGACCCCCGGGACGCTCGGGCTCGGTGGTCACCACGAACTCCACGCCGCCGTGCTTGCGCACCACCCGCAGCCGGGAACCGGGCGGCAGGCTGGCCAGCACGTCCGGTGGCAGCCGCACCGCGCCGTCGGCCTCGACGTGGACGAACTGCTCGCGCTGCTGGTCGCGGTCATCGGCCCGGCCCTCGGTGATGGTGACGCTGCGCCCCAGCGCGGCCGCCACCGCCGGGTCGTGCGTCACCACCACGACGGTGGTTCCGAAGCTCCCGGTGATCCGGGTGAGCAGGTCACCGACCTTGTCCCGGTTGGCGGTGTCCAGCTGCGAGGTCGGCTCGTCGGCCAGCAGCAGCCCGGGCGAACCTGCCATCGCCACCGCGACCGACAGCCGCTGCTGCTCGCCACCGGACATCCGCGACACCCGCTGCCCGCTCAGCTCGGCCAGTCCCAGCCCGGCCAGCAACTCGGCGGGGGACAGCAGGTCGACCCGCCGGTAACCGCGCAGGGCGCGCTGGGCGAAGCTGATGTTCTGCTCGGCGGTGCCGTAGGGCAGCAGGTTGCGCGACGGGTTCTGCACCACCACGCCGATCCGCTGCCCGCGCAGCCGCAGCAACTCCGGCTCGCTCATCACGGTGATGTCGTCGGCGCCCAGGTAGATCTGGCCGGAGGTGGGCCGCAGCAGCCCGGCCAGCAGGCTCAGCAGGGTCGACTTCCCCGAGCCGGACGGCCCGAGCAGCGCCACCGACTCGCCGGCGGCCACGCTGAACTCGACGTTGTCCAGGGCGGTGACCTCGTAGCCGTCCAGCTCGTAGTAGTGGCTCAGGTGCTCGCAGTAGATGGCCAGGCCGGTCTGCAGCACCCGGGCGCTCATTCGGCCTCCCGCAGCCGGGCCGGCGCGGCGGCGTGCAGCAGCGCGCGGCCGGCCAGCACCGCGGTGATCCCCAGCAACAGCAAGAAGATCAGCGCGAACAGCAGGACGCCGGTCAGGGCCGGCTGGTAGCTCAACGCCACCGGGGTCCGGTCGGCGAACTCGGGGATCGAGGGCATCGTCCAGCGGGCGGCCAGGTAGCCGGCCGGCACGCCCAGCAGCAGGGCCGCCCCCAGCAGCAGCAACTGCTCGGTGATGCAGGCGCCGAGCAGGGTTCGCCGGCGGATCCCGACGGCGCGCAGCGAGGCCAGCTCGAAGCTGCGCCGCCGGCCGGTCGAGGCGATCGCGATGGCGGTGCCGCCGACGGCCAGGATGGAGCCCGCGATGGCGCAGACCACCAGCAGCCGCAGCGCCAGCGCCGGGCCCTGCCGCGCCAGTTCGCTGAGCCGGCCGGCCTGGGTGTCGCCGGCCTCCACCACCAGCCCGGCGGCGCGCAGCCGGCTGATCGCATCCGCCGGCGCGGCCGGCCCCAGCCAGATCGACCAGCGGGCCTCGCTGTCGAAGGACGGCAGCTGGGTGCGCAGCCCGGTCACGTCGGCCAGCAGGCCCACGTCCAGCACCGCGGGCAGCACCGCCGGGGTGCCCACCACCTGGAAGGTCGCCGCGGCCCCGGTCTGGTCGGTCATCCGCAGGTCGGGCTTGTTCACCGCCTCCGCGGGCAGGCCACGGGGTGAGACCAGCACCGGCAACGGCCGCGGGGTGTCGGCATGCTCGATGCCGGACGAGCCGCCGGAGCGGCTGCTGTAGACGTCCTGCAGGGCGCCGTCGACGACGCTGAGGCTGTCTTCGGCATTGCCCAACCGGCTGGTCTGGGACCGCCAGCGGCCGGGGGTGTCGAGCCCGCTGTCCAGCGGCTGCCAGCGGCCGTCGGCGAAGTACTCCAGCTGGCTCACCCGCACCGTGCCGCTCAACTCTCCGAAGGTGCTGACCGGGCGGTCCCAGGTGATGCCGGTCAGGGTGCAGCCGCCGGTGCAGTCGACCGCCGCGGTGTAGCGGTGCGCGCCGGGCGCGAGCGTGCCGGCCCGGGTGTAGACGGCCCGCCGGTCGGGTTTGCGCAGGTTGAGCAGCACGATCGGCCGGTTTCCGGCACTGAGCTTGGTGGCCTCGACGCTCACTCTCAGCCGGTCCGTCCGGACCTGCAGCGGAGCGGGCAGGTCGGCCGGTAACAGCGCCCTGGTCGCTTCAGCGGGCTCCGGCGTGCCGCCGCCCGAGTAGGTCACCGCGGCCAGCCTGCTGGCGTCCACGGCCAGCACCCGGCCGGTGACCGAGCCGCCGCCGGCCGGCAGCCAGGACGCGGTGGCCATCGCCCACTGCCCGGCCGGGTCGACCTTGCGGGCGGCGGCGACCGGATCGTGCAGCGGTTCGTACTGCACCAGGGCTTGCGCGTGGGCGCCGACCTCGATCCGGGCCCGCAGCTCGCGGTTCTCACTGGCCACCCCCTCGCCGGCGATCGCGAAGGTGGCAAGGCCGACGGCGACCGCCAGCAGCGCGGCCAGCCGCAGCCCGGCGGGCCGGCGCACCACCTGCCTGGCCGCCAGGAACAGCCCGATCCGCTTGGAGCCACGGGTCATCGGCAGCAGCGGGCGCAGCGCAAGCGGAAGCAGCCGGATGCCCAGCAGCGCCACGGCGAACACCAGCAGCGCCGGCGCCAGCAGGGTGACCGGCCGCGGGCTGCCGTCCTGACCGGCGCGGCGCAGCAGCACCAGCCCGAACACCGCGGCCGCGGCCAGCACGATGTCCAGCGCCAGCATCAGCGCGCTCGGCTGGTGGCCCGGCGTCCGGCGCCACTGGTCCAGCACCGACCGCCGCAGGGTCTTGCGGCCGGCGGCGGCCGCGGCCACCAGGCTGCCGGCCAGTGACGCCGCCACTGCCACCGCGGTGGCCCAGGTGAGGGTGACCGGGGTGTCGGGGACCAGCTCGGTGGCCGCGAACAGCCGCACCGCCAGCCAGCCGCCGAGCAGCCCCAGCGGGGTGGCCAGCGCGACCAGCAGCATCGGCTCGGCCAGTCCGAACCGGAGCGTGGCCGCCGGTCCCAGGCCGCGCAGCTTGGCCAGCGCGATCTCCGAGCCCTTGGCCTCGACCGCGTCGGCGATCACCTGGAACAGCACCAGCCAGGCCAGCACCGCCAGTTGCAGGGACACCAGCAGGGTGGACAGGTTGATCAGCCGCTGCTCGGCCTTGGCCGCGGCCAGCACCGCCAGGATCTCGGTGCTGAAGCTGTCACCGACCCCGGGGTCGGCGCGCAGTTGCCTCAGCGTGGCCACATCAGCTTCCAGCGCCGGGACGTCGGTCAGCCGGACCTTGGTGGCGTCGATCGGGTAATCGACGTGCATCTCCACGCTGGCGGGGTACAGGGTCGGCAGCTCGGCGCGGTCGATGAACAGGGCGTCGACGCGGTCAGGGCTGTCCCCCGCGCCGGGGCCGGCGTTGAAGTAGCTGCGGCCCTGCCAGAACGGGTCGGTGGCGCTGCCCAGCCGGTAGGCGCCCACCACGGTGACCGTGGTTCCCGGCTCGGCCGACTCGCCGCTGAATCCGCTCGGGGACACGGTCTGCGGCAGGTTCGACATCCTCAGCCGAGTGCCGACCTTCCAGCCGTAGTCGCCCTGCAGGCTGCGTTCGCTGACCAGCGCCTCGCCGGCCTTGGTGGGGCAGCGCCCCCGGGTGAGCGCCAGGTGCGCGCAGGCGTCAGCTCGCCAGACCAGCTGGGTGATGGGGCCCACGTCGCCGATGGCCACCTGGGCCAAGGTCGAGGCACGCCCCAGCAGCTTCGCCGACACCAGCGTCCGGGGATAGGCCTCGATGCTGCCCGGCTTCGGGCCGAGGGCGGCCGCCGCGGCCAGGTCCGCGTCGGTCTGGATGTCGCGGGTGAAGGTGAAGTGCAGCGAGGCGTCGTTGGCGTTCTCGGTCAGCCGGTCCCGCAGCGTCGACTCATCGGCGGCCCGGGCGTAGAGCGGGCCCAGGGAGCCGGCGCCGATGGTGATGGCGGCCACCAGCAGGGTCGCCGCCGACAGGCCCCGGCGCCACCACAGGGCGCGCAGGAGCAGGGCCAGTCGGCTGATCCCGAAGCTGCTGATTGGCTCGCCTTCCTCGCCGGCCCGCCCTCTCGCCGGCCTGCCTCGCGATGTCATAAGACACCCTCGGCCAGCGTGCTGGTGACCGGTCCGGCCGGGTAGTTATCCGACTGATGCCAACCGGTGATGGGGGCGGCGAGGAGGGCCGGGCGGGATCGCCGAGGTGCTAGCGCGCCGCGGCGCCGACAGCGGCGCGGGAGACGCCGAAGCCGCCCCGGGCGTCCCGGCCGAACCGGGCGATCTCGGCCTGCAGGTCCAGCGGCCGGATCGAGGCCGCTCGGGCCCGGTCGTCGGAGGTCAGCAGGTCGGCCGGGATCAGCCAGACGACCTCGAACTCCAGGCCGTCGGGGTCACGGCCGTAGAGCGACTTGGTGGTGCCGTGGTCCGAGGCGCCGCCCAGGGCGCCGACGGCGGCCAGCTTGCCGGCGAGCTCCTCCAAGTCACCGAGGGTGTCGACCTCCCAGGCCAGGTGGTACAGCCCGACGGTGGCGCGCCCGGCGGCCGAGGCGCCGGCCTGGTCGCCGAGCTGGAACAGGCCGAGGTCGTGGTCATTGGACGAGCCGGGCGCCCGCAGGAAGGCCGCGCCGGGGATCGTCTCGCCGTTGGGGATGTAGTCGAAGCCGAACACGTCGCGGTAGAACGCCACGCTGGCAGCGACATCGCGGACGTAGAGCACGGCGTGGTTCAACCTGAAAACGGACATGGCGGCCTCCTGATCGGTGGTGTCAATGATGCTCTACACAGCGATGTTGAGCATTCAACTATTCCTTCGGCATCATACGGCGGCTATTTGTGAGGCAATTCATAAGGAGCTGTTATCACACTGAGCTAACACAATGCTGACTCTGCGTTATCAACTAGCGCTATACATCGGTAAAAACCCCTAAACACCGCGCTGAGCGCTCAGCTTTTCTCAAAAACTTGCGGGTTTCTTGCGGGTTCCAGGGGTATACGAAGCCTCGCCCGTCGTTTACCGTTCCTGTATCCGAAATTTACCGGCAGCCATCTTTGTGTCTGCCGTCCTCCCTTGTCCTGACACGGAGATAGTGCATGCGCGCACGCGGTAAAGCTTTGATCAGTGGACTCACCAGCACGGCCCTGGTGGCCGGCGCCTGGATGGCAGTGCCGACCTCGGCCTGGGCCGGAGTCAGCCCTGGCGCACCCGTTGTCATCAACGAGGTGTACGGCGGCGGCGGCAACGCCGGCGCGACCTACAAGCAGGACTTCATCGAGCTTTACAACAAGAGCAACGCGGCGGTGAGCCTGGCCGGCTGGTCGGTCCAGTACGCCTCGGCCACCGGCACCTCATGGGCGACCACGCCGCTGACCGGCACGTTGCCGGCCGGCAGCCACTACGTGGTGCGCGAGGCCCAGGGCGCCGGCGGCACCACCGACGTGCCCTCCGACGTCACCGGCACCATCGCGATGGGTGGCACGGCCGGCAAGGTCGCCCTCGTCAACACCACCGGGGCGCTGACCTGCGGCGCCGACTGCGACGGCAGCGCCGCCGTCGTCGACTTCGTCGGCTACGGAACCACCGCCAACGACTTCGCCGGCACCGGCCCCACGCCCGCGCCGAGCAACACCAACGCCGTCTCGCGCAACGCCGCCCACGACAACACCGCGAACAACGCCGCGGACTTCGCCGCCGGCGCGCCGAGCCCGGTTGCCTGCGGCACCGCCTGCACCACCGTCACCCCGCCGCCGGACCCGACGGTCGAGAAGACCATCGCCGAGATCCAGGGCCCGGGAGCCGAGTCGCCGCTGGCGGGCAGCACCGTCACCACCAAGGGCATCGTCACCGCGGCCTACCCGACCGGCGGGTTCCGGGGCTACTACATCCAGACCCCCGGCACCGGCGGACCGGTCGACCCGGCCACCGACACCACCTCGGACGGCATCTTCGTCTTCCAGTCCACCGGCGCCTTCCCCGCGGCCATCGAGATCGGCAACTACGTCCAGGTCACCGGCGGGGTCACCGAGTTCTTCGGGATGACCCAGCTGACCGTCGCCGCCGCTGACGTGGTGGACCTGGCCGACCCGCCCGCGGGCGTGACCGCCGCCACCACCTCGGGCTGGCCCACCACCAACGCCGCGCGCGAGTCGCTCGAGGGCATGCTCTACCGCCCGACCGGCGCCTACACCGTCACCAACACCTTCACCACCAACCAGTTCGGTGAGGTCGGCCTGGCCTCGGGCACCAAGCCGCTGATGCAGCGGACCGAGGTCGAAGAGCCCGGCCCGGCAGCCGCCAGCGCCGTCGAGGCCGACAACGCCGCTCGCCGCGTCACCCTGGACGACGGCTCCACCACCAACTTCCTGGCCACCAGCGGCGGAGTGCTCGTCAACGGCGCGCTGACCCCGCCCTACGTCTCGCAGTCCGCTCCGGTCCGGGTGGGCGCGCCCGCCACCTTCACCAGCGACGTGATCGTCGACTGGCGCAACAGCGCATGGAAGTTCCAGCCCACCACCACCGTCACCGGCCCGGCCAACGCGAACTCCCCGGCCAGCTTCGCCAACACCCGCACCGCCGCGCCCGACGAGGCCCTGATCGGCAACGCCGACCTCAAGATCGCCTCGTTCAACGTGCTGAACTACTTCACCACCCTCGGCACCGACGACGCCTCGTGCACCTCGTTCAAGGACCGCGACGGCAACGGCGCCACTGTCAACGGCGGCTGTGACCAGCGCGGCGCCTGGGATTCCGAAGACCTCGCCCGCCAGCAGGTCAAGATCGTCAAGGCCATCAACGCCCTGGACGCCGACGTGGTCGGCCTGATGGAGATCGAGAACTCAGCCCGCCTGGGCGAGACTCCCGACGAGGCGACCAACACCCTGGTGGCCGCGCTGAACGCCGACGCCGGCGCCGGCACCTGGGCAGCCAACCCGTCCTCGGCGGAGCTGCCGCCGGTGGCCGAGATGGACTTCATCACCAACGCCATCATCTACAAGCCGGCAGCTGTGACCCGGGTCGGCGACGCGCGCGCCCTGGGCACCGCCAGCTCCGCCGGCGAGGCGTTCGACAACGCCCGCGAGCCGGTGGCCCAGGTCTTCTCCCCGGTGGCCGGCGGCGGCAAGTTCCTGTTCGTCGTCAACCACTTCAAGTCCAAGGGCTCGGCCGGTCCGTGGCCGGGTGACGCCGACACCGGCGACGGGCAGGGCGCCTCCAACGAGTCGCGGGTCCGCCAGGCCACCGCGCTGCGTGACTGGATCCCGACCGTGCTGCCGGCCACCGGCACCAAGGCCGTGATGCTGGCCGGTGACTTCAACGCCTACGCCAAGGAAGACCCGCTCGACGTCCTGAGCGCGGCCGGTTACACCAACGTCGAGCAGCACTTCGGCCACGGCGAGTACTCCTACTCCTTCTCGGGGCTGGCCGGCTCGCTGGACCACGTCCTGGTCAACGCCGACGCGTTGAAGCGCACCACCGGCGCCGATGTCTGGAACATCAACTCCGGTGAGTCGCTGGCGCTGGAGTACAGCCGCTGGAACTACCACGGCACCGACTTCCACGTCCCGGACGCCTACCGTTCCTCTGACCACGACCCGGTGGTCGTGGGGCTGACCGCGAGCTCGCCCGCCAAGACCGTGCAGGTGCTCGGCATCAACGACTTCCACGGCCGCATCCAGGCCTCGGGCATCGAGGCCGGGGCAGCTGTGCTGGCCGGTGCGGTCAAGCAGTTGCGGACCCAGTACCCCGACACGGTGTTCGCCGCTGCCGGTGATCTGATCGGCGCGTCCACCTTCGAGTCCTTCATCGCCCAGGACAAGCCGACGATCGACGCGCTGAACGAGGCGGGCCTCGAGGTCTCGGCGGTGGGCAACCACGAGTTCGACCAGGGCTATGACGACCTGATCAACCGGGTGATGGCTCCGTACAACGCCGAGACCAACCCCTACGGCGGCGCCGCATGGGAGTACCTGGGCGCCAACGTGCGGCACGCCGACGACCACTCGGCGGCACTGCCCGAGACCTGGATCCAGGACTTCGACGGTGTTCAGGTCGGCTTCGTCGGCGCGGTCACCGACCACCTCAGCGAGCTGGTCTCGCCGGACGGCATCGCCGGCCTGGAGATCGAGTCCCCGGTGGTCGCTGCCAACCGGCACGCCAACGAGCTCAAGGCCGCCGGCGCCGAGATCGTGGTGCTGCTGGTCCACGAGGGCGCCGAGACCACCGCGCTGTCCTCGGCCACCAACCCGGCCACCGACTTCGGCAAGATCGTCACCGGCGTGAACGACAACGTCGACGCGATCGTGTCCGGTCACACCCACCTGGCCTACAACCACTCGGTCACGGTTCCCGGCTGGGTCAACGAGGGTCGCGCGGTGACCACCCGTCCGGTGGTCTCGGCCGGTCAGTACGGCTACAACCTCAACCAGCTGCTGTTCACGGTGGACTCCGAGAGCGGTGACGTCACCGGGCTGCAGCAGAACATCCTGCCGCTGGTGAAGACGCCGGCCTACCCGACCGACGCTCCGACCAAGGCCATCGTTGACAAGGCAGTGGCTGACGCCGCCGTCCGCGGCGCCGAGCCGCTGGGCGAGCTCACGGGTCCGTTCAACCGCGCCAAGCTCTCCACGGGCGCGGAGAACCGGGGCGGCGAGTCCACCCTGGGCAACCTGGTCGCCGAGGTGCAGCAGACTGCCACCGAGGGCGCGAACACCGGCGCTGCCCAGATCGCCTTCATGAACCCGGGCGGCCTGCGGGCGGACATGGTCGGCAGCAGCTCGACCTACCCGAACACGCTGACCTACCGGCAGGCGGCCAACGTCCAGCCGTTCGCGAACACGCTGGTCAACCTGAAGCTGACGGGTGCGCAACTCAAGACGGCGCTCGAGCAGCAGTGGCAGCCGGCGGGCTCAGCCCGGCCGTTCCTGCGGCTCGGCATCTCCGAGGGCTTCACCTACACCTACGACCCGCGGGCGGCGGCCGGCAGCCGGATCACCGCCATGTGGCTCAACGGCACCGCGATCGACCCGGCGGCCAGCTACTCCGTCACGGTCAACTCGTTCCTCGCGGCCGGTGGTGACAACTTCGGGGTGTTCGCACAGGGCGCCAACAAGAAGGACACCGGGCAGACCGACCTGCAGGCCATGGTCGACTACATGGACACCCACACCCCGGTCTCGCCGGACTACACCCAGCGCTCCGTAGGTGTGATGTTCCCGGCCGGCGCCCCGGCGTCCTACTACCCGGGTGACCAGGTCAACTTCGACCTGTCGTCGCTGGCCTACAGCACCCCGGCCGACCGCAAGGACACCGCGGTGGACGTGAGCCTGGGCGACACCGCCCTGGGATCGTTCGCGGTGAACAACGCGATCGGCACGACGGTGACCGACGAGTACGGGACCGCGTCCGTCAGCTTCACCCTTCCCGCCGGCGTGCCGGCCGGGCAGCAGAACCTGACGGTCAAGGGAGCGCAGACCGGCACCACCACCACGGTGCCGATCACGGTCGCTCAGCTGGTGAGCACCACGACCACGCTGACCGCTTCGGCCACGTCCCAGACCTACGGCACCAGCACCCCGGCCACGCTCACGGCGACCGTTGCCCAGAGCGACGGCGCGGAGCCCAGCGGCTCGGTGCGCTTCGAGGCCGCTGACGGCACGGTGCTGGCCACCGTTGCGGTGAGCTCGGGTCAGGCCAGCCACCAGCTGTCGGCCACGGCCGCGGCGGGGACCTACCAGTTCACCGCCACGTTCGTGCCGTCGGCGGCAACGGTGACCGGCTCGACGTCGCAGGCCCTGCAGTTCACGGTGAACAAGGCGGTCTCCACGACCGGCCTCACCGCGAAGGTGCTGAAGAGCAAGGGCAAGTACGAGATCCAGATGACGGCCACCGTCTCGCTGAACACCGGCAAGCCGGCCGTCGGCACCGTTGCCTTCTACCTCAAGGGTGTGGTCGTCGCACAGGCGCAGGTCGGAGCGGACGGCCGCGCCACGGTCACCGTTCCGGCTCCGAAGGAGCGGGTGCAGGTGCGGGCGGTGTTCACTCCGACCGACACCGCCAACCACCTGGGCTCGACCAGCCCGACGCTCACGGTGAACGTGGCGTAGCTCCACCCCCGGCAAGACCGGCTCCATAGCAAGACGGGCTCCATAGCGAGACCGGCTCCACAGCAAGAAGGGCTCGGCGAGGGCGCATCCTCGCCGAGCCCTTCTGTGTGTGGTCTGCCTGCCGGGTGTCCCCGCGCTTCTCAGGTGCCCAGCGCTACTTGGGCGGTCCAGCGTTACTCGGGTGCCCAGCGCTACTGGGTGCCCTAGCGCTACTGAGGTGCCCCAGCGCTACTTGGGGGTCTCGGACAGCCGCCGCAGCAGCTCGTCCACCGGGCTCGACGACTGCGGGGTGACGAAGAGCTGCAGTTGAACGGTCAGCTGCATGACAGCGCCCCGCTTGACGGTGTCGCCGGTCAGCTGCGTTCCGGTGACCAGCGCGGCCCGCTTGCCGGGACCCTGCAGGGCCGCCAGGAAGTTCAGGTCATTGGCCGCCGATCCCTTGACGACCACGGTGAGCGGCAGGGCGTAGGTCCGGCCGGCCGCCGAGGCGGTGCTGACACCCGTCAGTGGAACAGCCGCCGATCCAGCCACCGGCGCCGCCGGAGCGGCAGCCGCGGCTCCAGCCGCGGGCACCGCCGATGTCAGTGCCATCGGCTCACCCGCGGTGATCCCGCTGATGCTCACCCCGTGCTGGCTTGCGTAGCCGGTCAGCTGGCGGGTGAACTCGGCCAGGCTGCTGTTCACCGGAAGGGCGGTCCGCGCCTGCCGCAGGGAGTTGACCAGGGCGTCCATGTTGGCGTTGTCAGCCTGCAAGCGGTGGATCTTGGACTGCAGGCTGATGTTCTGGGTCTGGGCCGCGATGGTCTGCTCGTCCAGCGAGGAAGCGTTGGACAGCTCCGGGCTGACCACCATGAACCAGGCCAGCGCCGCGATCACCACTCCGGCGACCCCACCACCTGCCATCCACAGCCGATCGCCCTTGGCGCCGCTCATCACTTGCCTCCGGTTTTGACGTCGTAGCGGTGGGAGAACAGCCGGTCATCGATCGTGAACTGGACCGTGAACAGGGTGCCTTTGTCGTTCGTCGTGTTGGCCGTCGGATACGGGTCGATGAAGCCGGGCAGGGCGCCCAGCCGGTCCACCAGCGTGGACACGTCCGAGACCCGCAACGCCTGGCCGGTGACGGTCATCAGGCCGATGTGTGCGCGTCCGGAGGTGTCCAGGGAGCCGGTGCCCGAAGCCGGGTTGACCTTGGCCTGCTGGCCCGCCGGAGGCGACATGGTCACCGCCAGCTGGCTCACGGTGGCGCCGGCCGGAAGTTGCTTGAGGACCGAGGTGATCAGCGCCGACGCGTCGACGTCGCTGCTGAGCAGCTGGGACAGCTCGGTGCGCACGCCCGCCACGCTTGTCTGCAGCAGCGTGACATCGGCGTAGCGCTTCTGCTGGATCAGCAACTGCGACGTCCGGCTCTGCTCGGCAGCCAGCGTCTCGGCAGCCTGCTGGCTTTGGTAGAAGGCGAAGCCGTACCCGATGCCGGCGAGCAGCACCAGCACGCACAGCAGGTAGGCCACCAGCTTGCGGACGGCCTTGACCCGCCGAGCCTGCAACACCTCGGGCGGAATGAGGTTGGCGACGATGCCCCAACCCGGCATCGTGCTCCACAGTTCACGTGGCTGCATGGTGGTCATGCCGCTGCTCCCATCGCCAGTCCTACCGACACCGCGGTGGCTGACAGCTCCGCGTCCTCGTTCTGAAGTTCTTTCGATGCCAACCGGTTGCGCACGTGCTGCATGGGTGCGATCACGTTGGCTGGTATCGACAGGTGATCGCCGATCAGCTCGGCCAGGCCGGGCAGTGCCGCTCCGCCGCCGGTGAGCGAGAGCCGCTCGACCGGCGCGCTGGTCTGGGTCGTCCCGAAGTAGTGGATGGAGCCGCGGATCTCGGCCAGCAGCGGCCGGATTCCCTCGTTCAGCGCGTCGATGAAGGTGCGGTTGGTGGCGTGCAGGCCCTGCAGCCGCTTGGCGGCCTCGGCCTGCATCAGGTCCAGGCCGACCCGGTCGACGAGCCGGTCGGTGAGCTCCTGGCCGCCACGGGCGACCGCGCGAACCACCTTGGGCACCCCGTTGTTGTGGATGATGATGTCGGTCATGTGGGCGCCGATGTCGATGACCGCCTCGACGCCGTGGTGCTCATCGGCGATGGCGCGCAGCGCGGCGAAGGAGGACAGGTCGACCCGGGCGACCTGCAGCCCGGCGTTCTCGATCGCCTGCACGGCGGCGAGCACCGGCGAGCGCGGGGTGGCGATCAGCAGGCCGGGCACCATGCCGGTGGCCGGGTCGGCGTTGCCGAGTGGCAGCCAGTCGATCAGCGCCTGGTCCAGGGGCAACGGCACCACCTCGCGGGCCTGGTAGGGCAGCGCCTTGACCAGCTGGTCGTGGGGGAGCTCGGGCATCGGGAGGTCGCGGACCACGGTCTGCTGGTTGGTGATGCCGAGGATCACGTTCTTGCATTCGAAGTGGTTCTTCGACCACAGCTGCTTCAGCGCGGCGGTCACCGCGTTCTGATCGCAGACCACCCCGTTGAGAACGGCGCCGGGCGGCAGCTCGACATGGCCGCAGCCGTGCACGCTGACCGAGGGCCGGCCGTCGGTGGTGCCGTGCGACAGGATCGCCGCGCGCACCGAGGTGGCGCCGATGTCGACGCCGATGGCGTGACCGTCCGGATTGACGATTCCGATTTTGGGGTTGCAGATCTGGCGGTGTTTCATCGCTTCTCCTGGAGAATGGCAGCGCGGGGTGAGAGAGCGGGCTGGTTCAGAGCCCGGTGAGGTCGAGGTAGCTGTCGAGGATCGGCTGGGCCAGCCACAGCGCCAGCGCCGCCGCCGCGAGCATGAAGGGGCCGAACGGCAACGGCGTCTTTCCGGTGCCACGCCTGCTCGCGATCACCGCGATGCCAGCCACCCCGCCCAGCACGAAGGCAGCGAATGCCCCTACCAGCAAAGCCGAATAGCTCAGCCAGCCGAGCATGCCGCCGATCAGCCCGGCCAGCTTGACGTCGCCGAAGCCCATCCCCTTGGGATAGGCCAGCGCCAGCGCGAAGTAGCCGCCGAACAGTGCCGCGGCCCCGATCGCCGTCCGCAGCAGCGCCGGGTAGTCCTGCTGCCACAGCGCCGGCCCGGCCAGCAACAGCGCCAGCACCGGGTAGGACGGAAGCACGATGGCGTTGGGCAGCCGGTGACAGTCGAGGTCGATGGCCGCCAGCGCTATCGCGATCGAGGTGAAGTAGAGCCAGGCCGGCAGTCCGGGCAGCCGGTCCAGGGAGTGCAACCGCCAGGTCACCAGCACGAACGCCACCCCGGTGGCCGCCTCGACGAGCGGGTACCGGACGCTGATCGGCGCCGCGCAGTCGGCGCAGCGGCCTCGTAGCGCCAGCCAGCCCAGGACCGGCACATTGTGCCGGTTGCGAATCGGGGTGTCGCAGCGCGGGCAGTGCGAGGCCGGCATGATCAGCGATTGGCCGTTGGGCACCCGGTAGATCACGACGTTGAGAAATGACCCGATCGCCAGGCCGAACACCGCCACCACGAC